>JAIRMP010000063.1 GCA_031258615.1 Spirochaetaceae bacterium
TTGATATCGGCAAGAACTATGCGGACATGCTTCCGCTGAGGGTACAAAACGAAAGTACCTTTACAGGCCATCTACTCATAACGTTTATCGCAAGCGTGATAGTGAAAAAGATACAAGAAGGTTTAGCTAAAACCGTATACAATCCGATTTCGCTTTTTGTGAACCTGAGAAACCAAAAAAGCAAAGTGTATGACGGCTTGGTAATAACGCAAGAAGCATTCAAAAAAGCAAATGACAGTTATAAAATATTTGACATCGCCTGTCCCGTTGAGATCCGGAAGCCAATGGCATGTGGTTAGAATTTTCGGGCGGGAACTACAGATTAATAATCTTAGGGATGAAATTATCACTGATTAACAACCCGAAACAATAAAATGATGAAACAATAAAATGATGTCAATAGTCAGCGAAAATTTCACCCTTTGACCATGGAAATTCACCAGGGAAAATTTCACCCCCCCTATATCTAAGCGACCGCCTCAGCCGGTCCCTTGCCATCCGCAAAATAACAGGACTGTATCAGTTTTATTGTTACATCCGGAAGATGCGTAGTTTTTTTATTATTGCTTAACCCATGAAACTCAACCGGATAATACTGCTTTTCATAACACGCCTGAAAGCCGATTTTTTCACTAAACAAAAATTGTATTTTCTTTTTGGCTATAGGCCTGTCCGCTATAATTTGGAAGGTGAAATTCTGAAAAGAGAAACAGCCGCAGTTGTCGGTAGTCCTTTCGTAACAATAGGTATTCCCTCCCTTGGAATATACCTTCACTATACCACCTTTCTCTTCTTTTTGTACGGAAAAATTGTTGCCCCATCTTACACTGTTGTTATCTTACACTTCCTAACTGTTCATCAGCTTCCTGTACTTGGCAGCTATCGTTCTGGCTTTACAGGCTGCAAGGCCGCTGTAGCGGGCAGGGTTCTCGAAGAAGGCGGACGCCTCGGCCTTATCCCTGATGAGGCCAAGTTCCAGCATCTTGCCGGCAATGCGCCGCAGCACGGCCTCCTCGCGGCGAAGCGCCTGCGGGAAGCTCAGGCCCTCACTTTCGGCGGCAAGGGTTATGCGGCGCACGATCTCGTGCGCCTCGTTTTCTCCGCTTTCGGCAAGCAGGATGTACGCCGGCTCCGCCATCACGCCGCCCTGTATCCCGCCGCTGCCGCCGCCCCCCAGGTTATACTCCAGACGTTCCCTGTCAACATCGATCCCTTCTATCACGCCCCTCATCCGCGAGACAGCCATGCAAAAGCCGCAGACATAGTCCGCGACAAAGCGCTGGCTGGCAGAATTGGACAGGTCGCGCTGGTGTTCGCTGATCTGGTCCATGTAAAAACTCACCACACGGGGCATGAAAGCCTTCCATAAACTCTTTACGTGCTCGCTGTTCCATGGATTGCGCTTCTGCGGCATAGTTGACGAGCCGACCTGCTCACCGGCAAAGCCCTCGCTCAATTCGGCGATCTCACTCCGCTGCAAGTGCCGCAGGTCGTCCGCCAGGTTTGCTATGACGCCGAACGCGGTGTTGATCTCCAGCAGCAGGCGCAGCATATACTCAGGCTCGACAAGCTGCGTGGAATGTTCTGACGGCTCAAGGCCCAATTCGGCAAGGTAGACCCGTTCAAGTTCCTCCGGGTCCGCCGTTATCATGCTGAGCGCGTTGTAAGCGCCCACCGCCCCGGCAAGTTTGCCGCGAAGTCCGGATGAAAGCCTCTCAATCTCAAGTATCGACTTGCCCAGCCGGGAAACGTACTCCGCCACCGCAAAACCGAGGGTGATCGGGACGGCGTGCTGCCCGTGCGTGCGTCCCGCCTGCGGTGTCTCCGCCTCGCGTTCGGCAAAATCACAGAGGCAGAGTTCCAGCCGGCGTAGTTCCGGCAGCACGACGCCGGCGCAAACGCCCTTCATCCTGTAAGCGAGGCTGGTGTCCAGGATGTCCACGCTCGTGGCGCCCAGGTGGACGAACGCCTTGAACTCGTCCGGCATCTTCCGTTTCAGCGCGTTGACCAGCGCCCGCACGTTGTGGCGGGTTTTCTTTTCCTCGGCGTACACTTCCCGCGGCGTAACGGCGCGGGCCGCCTCGTCAACCAAGCGCCACGCCGCCTCCGTCAGCCTGCCGCGCGTATGAAGGTGCGCGGCAACGAGGGCCGCCTCCGCCTTGAGGTTCGCCCGCACCGCAGCCTCCTCCGACAGCCACCCGCTCACCGCGTCAAATACATCCTTCTCCGACAGGGAATACCGGTGGTCCAGCGGAGATATATTCTGAAAAATCGATCGTTCCTGCATCGTACCGCCCTACAAAACAATAGCCTGAGCCTTCATATTTCTCAAGTGGCGCCGGGTCAGATTCAGAAATTTTACTTTTAAATTTGGGCGCATCCCCTAAAATAACTGAGCAGCAGTCATTCGGGGCCGGGGCAGCGTAACATTCACTGTTCTACTTCAATGTACCCCCCCCCCCCCCCCTATCGGGTCATTTTTTTGCTGATTATGTTGCCTGTAGTTTGGATTATTGTAACAATGACTATCAGTATAAAAACCGTGACGATGGTGATGTCGGTTTGGTAGCGGTTATAGCCGTAGCGGATGGCAAAGTCGCCAAGGCCTCCGCCGCCGACAGCGCCGGCCATAGCGATGAGGCCTATCATGCTGATAAGAGTTATTGTAACGCCCCTAACGATTCCCGGGACGCTTTCTTTAAGGTAGACGCGGAAAATGATACCCGCGGGGCTTGTGCCCATTGATAGTGCGGCTTCTATCGCGCCGCGGTCGATTTCTGAAAAGGCGCTTTCCATCTGCCTTATGAAAAACGGCGTTGTGCCGAACACGAGCGGAACAATCGCGCCGCGTACGCCTATCGCCGTGCCGACAATAGCCCGTGTTACAGGAATTATCAGCGCAATTAGGATGATAAAAGGCACAGACCTGAAAAAGTTTATCACCTTATCCAAAATAGTCCAAACAACGATGTTTTCAAGAATATCGCCCTTTCGGGTGACTATCAGCACAAAGGCAAGGACTATGCCTATAGAAAACGATATAGCGCCGGTAATTACGAGCATTTGCAGGGTTTGAACGAGCGATTTAAGCAGTTCTTCCCATTTTCCGGCAACATTGGGAATGATTTTTAAGATCAAATCAGCCATGTGAAATCTCCTCAATTTTGACGCCCTGTTCGGCGAACCAGGCAAAGGCGTTTCCGACAGCCTCCCGCTCCCCCTCTATTATGTTTATCAGGGCGCCAACCGGCGTATCCTGAATAATGTCGAGGTCGGCAAGGATGATATTTATGTAGAGGCCGAAGCGAATCGAAGCTGTAGAAATGAGAGCCTTTACCGTATTCTTGCCCGTGTAGCTGAATTTTGCCAGAATCTGACCGGGACTCAGGCTGACGGCAGGGGATTTCCCGCTTACAAGGTCGTGAACCTTGCTCAGAGTCGAAGTGGTAGCGATAAAATCACGGGTAATGGGCAGCCGGGGGTTAGAAAATATATCAAAAACTGAGCCGTGTTCGACAATTTCTCCCGAATCCATGACGACAGCGGATGTGCAAATTGATTTTACCACATTCATCTCGTGGGTGATTATCACTATCGTGAGCCCCAGGCGGCTGTTTAAATCCTTAAGCAGGGCGAGTATAGACCGCGTTGTCTGGGGATCGAGGGCGCTTGTCGCTTCGTCGCAGAGAAGGATGCGGGGCTTTGAAGCGAGGGCTCTGGCAATGCCTACACGCTGTTTTTGCCCGCCGGAGAGCTGGGAGGGGTAGGCATTTTTTTTGTCCTCTATCCCGACAAGCTCAAGCATCTCGTCAACCCGCCTGTCAATCGCTTCCTTTGACATTCCCGTATATTTAAGGGGATAGGCTATATTGCCGGCCACCGTTCTGGAAGGGAACAGGTTAAACAACTGGAATATCATGCCTATCTTCCGGCGGGCTTGGCGCAGTTCGCGTTGACCGAGTTCCATCAGATTCCGGCCATCAACCCAGACTTCCCCCGAATCAGGGCGTTCCAGCAGGTTGATACAACGGACCAGCGTACTCTTGCCCGCGCCGGAGTACCCTATAACGCCGAAAATCTCACCGTCCTCTACGGTAAACGAGGCGTTTTTAACAGCCTTTACTTCGGCGTTTGTATTTTTGCCGAAGGTGCGGCTGATATTTTTCAGTTCAATCATGGCATCATGTCTTCTTTTGGAACAGTTTCAGGTATTCGCCGTAACCTTCGGCGGAGAGCCTTTCTGTGGGAATAAAGCGCAGCGCCGCCGAGTTTATGCAGTACCGCAGTCCGCCCAGTTCCGGGGGGCCGTCCTCAAAAACATGACCCAGGTGGCAGCCGGCCCCGCTGCTTTTTACTTCGGTGCGTTTCCTGCCGATGGAGTCATCCAGCCTTTCCACGATACTCTCCTCGCTTACCGGCTTGGAAAAAGCCGGCCAACCGCAGCCTGAATTGTACTTATCCAGTGATGAAAAAAGCGGCGCCCCGCTCACAACGTCAACATAGAGTCCGTCCTCAAAAAAGTTGTCGTATTCACCTGAAAACGGCGCTTCCGTGGCGGCTTTCTGGGTAACCTCGTATTGGAGTGGCGATAACTCTCGCAGTGTTCCATTTATTTCGGCGTTTGAATCCCCCGGCACGCGGGAAGCGGGCTTGTAATCCGCCGCCTTTTTGAACAGGCATCCGTCTATGTGGCAGTAGCCGTCCGGATTTTTGTCCAGGTACTTTTGGTGGTATTCTTCGGCGGGATAAAAATTTTCAAGCTTCGTTGTTTCGGTAAATACGGTCTTGCCCAGAGCCTCAAATTTTTTTCTGAGGTACGCCGCCGATTCTTCGACTATCCATTTGTCCGCCTCGTCCGTGTAGTACACTCCTGTCCTGTACTGAATCCCCTCGTCCTCACCCTGCCGGTTGAGAGAGGCGGGGTCTATCGCCTCGAAGAACAGCGCAAGCAGTTCTTCGAGGCGCAGTTTTTCATCGTCATACTCGACCCGCACTGTTTCGGCATGACCTGTGGCTCCGGACTTTACATCGTTATATGAAGGCTTAGCCGTTCGTCCGTTGGCATAGCCTACGGAGGTTGAGGTTACGCCGGCGATCAGGGAAAGGTATTTTTCCAATCCCCAGAAACAGCCGCCGGCAAGATAGATTTGCCTTGTCATGCCTTACAGTACCTTACTTAGCCCCCATTACCAAGCCGGAATGAACGCGCCCTTGTAGACCGTTTGAAACACCTGCTTCACCGCGTCCGTGTGGTACTCATCGACTATACGCCTAAAGACGGGGTCGTCCTTTCTGTCCGTTCTGACGGCGATTATGTTGATATAGGGGTTACGGCTCCCGCCGGACTGTTTTTCCAGCGCGATGGAATCCCGTTCAGGGTTAAGACCGGCGTTTACCGCGTGGCCGCCGTTGATAAAAGCCGCTGTAACGTCAGGCAGGAGGCGCGGGGTTTGCGCGGCTTCCACCTCGATAAATTCCAGATTGAGCGGATTTTCCGTTATGTCGAGTTTACTCGGCGTAGGGCCTGCCGACTCAGGGATTTTGATCAGCCCCGCCTTTTCGAGAACCCGATAGCTGCGGCCTCCGTTGACGACATCGTTGGGAAGGGCGATCTTGTCCCCGTTCTTGATTTCCGACACGGACTTGATCTTCTGAGAATAAAGGCCGAGCGGCGCGAGCAGGGTTTCCCCTATAGGGGTCAGAGTATAACCCTTTGTTTTGATCTCGTTTTCCAGATATGCGTAATGTTGAAATGAATTCAGGTCAATTTCGCCGTCCTGAAGCGCTCTGTTCGGCTGGACATATTCAGTAAACTCGACGAGTTCTATATTGACGCCCTCTGCCGCAAGTTTTGCTATTACCGGCTTCCACTGGTCTGCCGCATCGCCGACAATCCCGATTTTCACCACCCTTTCGCCCGGCGCTTCCTTTTTCGCCGCGGCGAATACGCTAAACGCTCCAAATGACACGCTGACTGACAGCCAAAGTATCAAACCGATTGTAAACTGTACTTTCTTTTTTAAAAACATAGTACTGCCTCCTAAAATTAATTTATCCGGCTTCCCGCAAAACCGGTTTAGTCTTGCGGAAACCATATTTTATATACTCTATAGATTTACTAGGTTTTGTCAAGAGGAGAAAATTCTGCGTGTCGATCGCTAGGGATTGTAGGGGTGCGAATGTTCCGCGAATGACACGGTAGTCAAAACTTCCGGCGGCTTGTGTCATTGCGAGCGAAGCGAAGCAATCGTGGCAAGCCGTAGGCTTGCCATAGGAGTTTGCTACACAAGCTGCGAAGCGGCTTGCCGCTGTGCGGTTGTGCCAGCGGCACAACCCACACGCGGGTCGGTGGTGTCAGCCGCTGCAAGGCGGCT
>JAIRMP010000064.1 GCA_031258615.1 Spirochaetaceae bacterium
TCGTACAGAATAAGTGTATTTGCCCGCTCGTTGCTTTGTGATTGATGACAGGGT
Source organism: Spirochaetaceae bacterium (assembly GCA_031258615.1). Classification (GTDB taxonomy): domain Bacteria; phylum Spirochaetota; class Spirochaetia; order Treponematales; family Breznakiellaceae; genus JAIRMY01. Next base: position 55 of record JAIRMP010000064.1, read on the forward strand.
TTTCACCTCTATAATAGGTTAATTATATTTAACCTATTATAGCAGTTATTGCAAGTCTCTAAGGCGATGATTTTATACAACCGTTCACAGCGGTATTCCGCATAAAACCCATGTTTCAAGCCGTTTCATGGCTATTTCAGCAAGAAATTATAAAAAACCCGCCAAATTTTGAAAATCAATGCTCTGTAACTTGTTGTAGGATTTAGAATTTCTAACATAGGTTAAACTATTCTACGGGAATTTAGGATGCATAATACAGATTTTTCGTCAATGTTTCTTGCGATGATTGACCTGAAATTTTGCTTTTAACGCTATATATGGGTTTTTAGGGCAAATTCAATGCTTTTTTTCCACATTGTATATTCCGAATTGAAGTTGAATTAACTCCCGGGTTCATTATGGCTTACGGGACGGCGGCGGCCCTGGAAAAAGCTCTTCAGCGCGGACGGCGCGTCGTCCTCCGTTGAAAGCTCCAGCCTCGCTATTCCCAGCCTGCGGCAGGAGGCGGCCCACGACGCAGCCTGCCTGTCATTCCATTCCCGCCAGGCGGCGCGGAAAGACGAAAAGCCTCCCGGTGCCTGTATTGTTTTACCGCTCTCCGGATCTTCCACTGTAAATAGGCCCGGATTCGGAAAGTCGTGATCAAACGGATCCGTGATTCTGACGGCTATGAAATCATGTTTACCGGCAATGGCGCGGAGTTCATCGTCCCAGCCGGGACAGCGAAAATCGGATACGAGGACAACCAGGCTGCGCCGCTTCAACAGGATGCCGGCAGCCCGTATCGCGGCGGAAAGGGCGCTGCCGTGCGCGTGCGGCAGCGCCCCCAGCGCCCCGCTTATCACCGCCATCAGGTGAGGGCGGCCCTTGCCGGGCCTAAACAGCCGCCGCGTCTCGTTGTCAAAAAAGAGCGCGCCAAAACGCTGCCTGGCCCTCTCAGCCGAAAACCCGACAAGCGCCAGGGCAAGCAGGGCCTGTTCAAACCTGCTCGTCTTGCTCTTCCTGCTGGAAAACATCGAAGCGGAACAGTCAAGCACGACAAAGACTGTCATCTCACGCTCCTGCCGGTACAGTTTCACATAGGGCGTACCAAAGCGAGCGCTCACATTGCGATCGATAAACCGGATGTCGTCCCCCTGCTCGTAGCGTCTGACTTCCTCAAACTCTATACCGTTTCCCCGAAAAACCGAGCGGAAATCGCCGGATAACAGGTCGTCCGCAAGCGTGGCGGCAACCAGCGGAAACGTGTTTATACGATGTAAAAGCTCTGAGCGTTCCACGGTCAGGGCGCCGGAACGGAAGCAAGGATGCGGGCGATGACCGCGTCCGTATCAAGCCCGTCAGCCTCCGCCTCGTAGGACAGGGAGAGGCGGTGCCGGAGCACGGCCGGCGCCGCCGCCTTCACGTCTTCCGGGCGGACAAACGTGTTACCGCCAAAAAGCGCCCTGATTTTGGCGCAGCGATGCAGCGCTATTGATGCCCGCGGGGACGCGCCGAATGAGATGTAGCGGTATATGCCCTCAGCCTGCGCTCTGATCGAAGCCTCCGCCCCGGTATAGAACGGCTTCCTCGCGCCGCCTTCCTGCCCGCGGGAGGCCGTCCTGTCCCGCGCCGGGCGCGTTGCGGCGACTATAGACACAATATAGCGTTCAATCTGCTCATCAACATGAACCTGAGCCGCGGCAGACCTCAGCGCCGCTATCCTATCAGGGTCCAGCACGACCTCCATCCCGTTTACCGCCTGCCCGCGCCGTCCTGACTCCCCGTACTCCCCTTCATCCTGATTTACCCGGACAATGCGGAGCTCATCCTCCACTCCGGGATAATCCACCTTCAGCTTTAGCAGGAAGCGGTCAAGCTGAGCCTCGGGCAGCGGGTAGGTGCCCTCATGCTCGATGGGGTTCTGGGTGGCAAGCACAAAAAAAGGGTCGCGCAGCGGCCAGGTCTGCTCGCCAATGGTAACCTGATACTCCTCCATAGCCTCAAGCAGAGCGGACTGCACCTTTGCCGGAGCGCGGTTTATCTCGTCCGCAAGCACGATGTTTGTAAAAACCGGCCCCTTCCTCACGGAAAAAGCCGCCCTGTCCGGCTCCCACACGAGCGTCCCCGTCAGATCGGCGGGCAGCAGATCGGGCGTAAACTGAATACGCTTAAACTCAAGCCCCGTTACGGCGGCAAGACACTTTACGGCAAGCGTTTTCGCCAGGCCCGGCGCACCCTCAAGCAGGATGTGCCCGCCGGCAACAAGCGCCGACAGGAGGCCGTCAACCATGTCCTGCTGCCCGACAATACGGGCGGCCATCGCCCGCCGGTACCTGTCAACAACATCTTTTGCCCGTATCAAATCTTCCGCGCAGAGCGGCGTTTCTGTCATACAGGCATTGTACATCAGCAAGAAGCCAGTGAGCAATGGCAGGCCATCCTGCGCCGCAGGCAGGCAAGCGGGTTATGAGTCGTCCTTGCGAACGGTTTTACGATGGGGCTTTACGAGTAAGTAGGAGTTTGCGGTAAGCCGCTTTGCGGCGGCGCAAACTCCTATGCAAGCCGTAGGCTTGCACGTTTGCGGTAAGCAAGCCGCTTGCCGCTTGCGCCGCGGCTTATGGCAGCGTCTGAATTAGTTTTGCGACATTGGCGGCGGCAGCGTCTCCAAGCCTGGGATAGATGGGGAAAAGCGCGGTTCGCAGGCTTATAGAGCAGGCGGCAGGGCATCTGTCCTGTTTCACAACCCCCAGTCCCGCCTGTGTCCCGGCAAAGGCGCTTTCAACGGCAATCTCTTTCCGCTTCGCGTACGCTGTAACATCCTTCATGCCCGTCTCAAGTATAAGCGCAAAGGCATAGTTGTTGTATTCAAAGTTTTCAGGGCAGGCAAACATCTTGTGCCGCCCCTGCCGCATGGCGGACTGCCTGTATAGCTCGGCTATCCTTGCCCTTTTTTGCAGATTCTTTTCGGTTTCCCTGAACTGAACCAGCGCCATCGCCGCGTTCATGTCCGGCAGTCCGTACTCCGGCGGCAAGGGGCCGGCGGCGCGAAGCGTCGACGCCCCGCGCCGCTCACTGGCGTAAAGCAGCGCGCCCCCTCCGCTCGTAAGCATATCCCGTTCTTCCAGTCCGAGTATGGAAAAAACGCCGTATGAGCCGGCCTTCCTCCCGCCAAGCCCGCTCATGTAGGCGGCGGAGCAATCTTCGATGACGGGTATCCCCAGCGCCGCTATCCCTTCCATGTCCGGCATATAGCCCAGTGTGTGGCACAGAGCTATGGCCCGCACCGGCTCGCCGGAAGCGGCGGCGTCCCTGACAGCCGCTTCCACCGTTCCGGCGTCCACGCAGGCGCTCCCCGCGCCCGTATCGCAAAAAACCGCCGTCAGCCCCAAATCCTCAAGCACCTTGATATAGTACCCAGGCGACAGCGCGGATATTGCCACGCCCGAACGCGGCGGCAGATCCAGCAGTTTCAGCGCGAAAAATAGCGCCATGGCGGGGCTGCGTAGCGCAAGGCAGTAGTCAAACCGCAGCCGCTCCCTGGCTGTCTGTATAAGGCGCTCGGCTTGTTCGCCCGGGCCTATCTTCTCTTCCACAAGCACGGTAAGCACGGCATCCATCTCCCTCCGTCTTACTGTCGGAGAAAACACTTCTATCATCATACCTTGTTATACCCCACCTCACCCCTCTCCCTCAAGGCAGGCCAGCCTGCGCCATAGGCAGGCAGGCGGGTTACGAGCTTCCGGGAATTTTACCGGGTAATGATAGCTTTCTTTATTAAGAAGGGGGAGCGGCGGCTCGTAACATTCCACCTCCTCGCACGGTATGGTGGCTTGTCCCACGCTGCTCCCCCTGTCTCCAGCCGCCGTCGCCCGCAAGCGGGCTTAGGGCGTCTTCCGCCACCCCCACTACTGGTCCGTCAAGCCCATCGTACCGCGCCTCAGGCGCGCCACAGGCGCCCCTGACGGCGGCAGGCCAGCCTGCACCAAACGTACGCCAATGGCGGAGTCATTGTCCTTGCCATTCGCTGAGCGTGAAAGCAGGCGGGTTACGCGCTTCGGCCTTGCGAGCGGCTTTACAGGGAGGGTGGAGTTTGCGGAGACAACCGCGGAGCGGTTGTCCAGCCGCCTTGCGGCGGCGCAAACTCCGGAGACAACCGCGTAGCGGTTGTCCAGCCGCCCATACACACGCGCCTCAATCACAGCCAGGATTGAGACGCGATCCCGCCCAGACTCGCGATACGAGTCCGCCCAGACTCGCGATACGAGTCCGCCCAGACTCGCGATACGAGTCCGCCCAGACTCGCGGCACGAGTCCGCCCAGACTCGCGG
>JAIRMP010000108.1 GCA_031258615.1 Spirochaetaceae bacterium
CGCTGAGCGTGAAAGAGGGCTGGTTACGCGCTTCGGTCTGGAGTTTGCGGAGACAAGTGCGTAGCGGTTGTCCAGCCACCTTCGTCATTGCGAGTACCCATAGGGTACGAAGCAATCCAGTCCCCCCCCCCCCCGGCGGAGGCCGGGAAAAAAGTCCTGCGCCCTACGCCAAATCGACTAAATCCTGTTCCCTCGCGGGAACCCAATCGCTATGAGCCATAAAAGCCTCCTTGTTTCTGTTCAAGTCCGTCCCTGCCGGACTATACTGTATAACTTTACGACTATAACCTACCATTTCCAGACCATAGTCCGGCGGTTTCAGACCATAGTCCGGCGGTTTCAGACTATAGTCCGGCGGTTTCAGACCATAGTCCGGCGGTTTCAGACCATAGTCTAACACTTTCAGACTATAGCCTAACACTTTCAGACTATAGTCTAACGCTTCAGACTATAGTCTAACACTTTCAGACCATAGTCTAACACTTTCAGACTATAGTCTAACACTTCAGACCATAGTCTAACGCTTTCAGACCATAGTCTAACACTTTCAGACCATAGTCTAACGCTTTCAGACTATAGTCCAGCGGCGCACTTCATAGCCGGTAAAAAAGCCCTGAAGTTTGCGCCGCCCGCCTAGCGGCTGGCTTACCGCGCAAACTCCACCCTCCTTGTAAAGCCGCTCGGAAGGACGACTCGTAACCCGTTATCTTTCACGCGCAGCGAATAACAAAGACGACTCCTAAGCTATTGGCGTACGTTCGGTGCAGGCTGGCCTGCCCTTGACAGGGTGAGGGGCGGTGGGGTAGGGTAGAAGTCAAGGAAACTGATATGTACGCAATAATAGAGTTTAAAGGCAAACAGTACAAGGCGGAAAAGGGCGCCGTGTTGAAGGTTGACCGCATTGAGGGTGAGCCGGGCGCTCAAATTTGTATTGATTCGGTGCTGCTCGTTTCGGACGAGACAGTATCCGTGGGAGCGCCGTACGTTGCCGGCGCGAAGGTTCAGGCTGTGCTGGAATCGCACGGGAAGGATCGCAAGATCATCGTGTTCAAGTACAAGCCAAAGAAGGATTACCGGCGCAAGAGGGGCCACCGGCAGCAATTTTCTCTGATAAAAATCGAGGATATTGCCGTTTCGTAAAGTTATGGTAAGGCTGGAAGCGGCGCTGGACGGCGAGGGCGTCCTTGTCGGGTACAGCGCCGAGGGGCACTCAGGCGCGGGGCGCAAAGGCGCTGACATAGTCTGCGCGGCGGTTTCGGCGCTTTCCCGCGCGTTGGTCGGCGCCCTGCGAGGCAGAGAAGGGGTGCGCGTCCGCGTGGACGCGCCGGAACGGGGAAAGCTCAGCGTGGAACTGAATTATGACGGCGGGGCGAGAGATTTTTTGGAAGGGGCGGGAGCGGTTCTGCTTGAAGGGCTCGGTTCCGTTGCCGGAGAGTACCCCGAATTTTGTAATTTAACTATAACGAGAAGATAGGAGAGGAACTTATGGCACGTAAACGCGGCGGAAGCGGCGCGAAAAATGGCCGCGATTCGAATCCGCAGTATTTGGGAGTTAAGGCATTTGGCGGCACAAGCGTCAAGGCGGGAACGATAATAGTGAGACAGCGCGGAACAAAGATACATCCGGGCGCAAATGTAGGGCGGGGCGGCGATGACACGCTGTTTGCGCTGAAGGACGGCATTGTCGCCTTTCGTGAACACCGCGGACGCAAACTTGCCGCGGTAGACCCATCATAAAAATCAGACAAACAAGAGCGGCTTCCTCCATTTATGGACAGGTTTGCTGACGAAGCGTTAATCGAAGTATCCTCAGGTAACGGCGGGAACGGTTGCGTTGCCTTCCGGCGTGAAAAATTTGTGCCCAGGGGTGGGCCTGCCGGCGGGGACGGCGGACGCGGCGGGGACGTAGTGTTTGTCGTGCGCCGCAACCTGCGGACGCTGACTCATATGCGATACCAGCAGGCGTTCAGGGCGGAAAACGGCCGTGACGGGGAGGGGCGTGAACGTTACGGCAAGGACGGCGGGGATGTGATCGTGCCTGTGCCGCCCGGCGCCGTGCTAAAGGACCAGGAAACCGGTGAAATTTTGCGCGATTTTGGCAAAGACGAGGCTGATTTTACCTTCCTGCGGGGCGGGAACGGCGGCTGGGGCAACGTACACTTTAAGTCGTCCGTGAAGCAGGCGCCGCAGTGGGCGCTGCCCGGCAAGAGCGGCGAAAGCCGTAAATTACGTGTCGAACTTCAGATCATGGCGGACATAGGCTTTGTCGGTTTTCCGAACGCCGGTAAATCCTCGCTGCTGGCCCGTTTTACCAACGCCCGCCCAAAAATAGCCCCCTACCCGTTTACAACAAAGATACCGAACCTGGGCGTGCTCCGGGCGGAAGGCCGGGACATAATCCTTGCCGATATTCCCGGCCTGATAGAGGGGGCTTCTAGAGGCGCAGGGCTGGGACTTCGTTTCCTTAAGCACATCTCGCGCACGCCGGCGCTTGCCTTCCTGATCGACCTGTCTGACGGCGGTTACCTTGAGGCGTTTGACGTGCTTCTTGCGGAACTAGCGGCATTCTCGCCGGAACTCATCAAAAAGAAGCGCGTTGTTGTCGGCACAAAACTTGACGCGGAGGAGAGCGCCGGGCGGCTTGATGAGCTGCGGAAGAGGCTGCCGGACGAACAGGTACACGGCATATCGGTATTCTCAGGCGAGGGACTGGACGGTCTTGCCGGATTTTTTACAAGGATGACGGACACTTAGTTGAAGTACGCAATCATGGGCGGCAGTTTTGATCCGGTACACAACGGGCATTTGGGTATGGCGCTTGCCGTGATGCCGCTGGGCTACGACAGAATCATCCTTGTACCGACCTACCAGTCGCCGTTCAAACCGGCCCGGCAGGGCGAGACGGCGAAAATCCGGCTTTTAATGCTGCTTTCCGCGATTTCCGGGGACCGCCGCTTTACCGTTGACGCCTGCGAGGTACAGCGTGAGGGGGTTTCCTACACGATAGACACGCTCCGTGATATACAGGACCGCTACCAATTCGATCACAAGCCGGCGCTGATATTCGGCGACGACCTTGCCGCGACCTTTCCCAGGTGGAAGGACGCGGATCTCATCATGCGGGAGGTTGACATCATAATAGCAAGCCGCCTCTCGGAGGCTCAGGTTCGCTACCCGTACCCATGCACCTTCCTTGGTAACGTGAGGATGGATCTGTCGTCCGGTTCCGTGCGGGAGACGATACAGGGCGGCGGGGACTGGAAACCCCTTGTGCCGGACGGCGTGCGGCGGATCATAGAGGAGTACGGCCTTTACGGGGCGGGCATGGTTAAGTTTGACGGTACGGACGAGTGTGACATAGTCCGCCGCGGCGGGCAGGACGGCATTTCGGCGTTGATACGGGGCACAGAGAACGCGGCGCTCAGGATGATGAATCCGTACCGGTTCATACACTCAAGAAATGTGGCGCTGCACTCCGCCGATCTTGCCGGGCGTTTTGGTTTGGATGCGGGCAGCGCTTACCTTGCCGGCATCACGCATGATATTTGCAAGGAATTTGACGATGACAGCATGACGGAGTACGCGCTGAAGGACGGCGGGACGCTAAGCGCCCTGGAACGCGATAAACCCTCGCTGCTGCACGGCAGGGCGGCGGCAAGGCTGATACAGGAAAGATTCGGCATAAAAGACGAGGCCGTGATAGAGGCTGTGCGCCTGCACACGACAGGCGGGCCCGATATGGGGCCGCTTGCGAAAGTTGTGTACATTGCCGATAAAATAGAAACGGCGCGAACAACGGTAGACCCGCGCCTACGGCGTATCGCTTTTGGAAGGGAAGGGGAGTCCCTTTCGCTTGACGCGCTGTTTCGCATAGTGTTTGACGCAACGGTCGAATGGCTGTTTGAAAACGGCCTTTGGGTATCGGAGGAAACTTTAAAGCTGCGTTCCAGCATTGTCCATGAAAAAACAGATTGATTTTAGCCTATTCCTTCTTGCCGGAATCGTTTTTATCGTTGCCGGGGCGGTAGTTTCAGTAGCGCTGATGTTGAACCGTGATTTTGAGGAGGCCGGCATAAACGACGGCAGGGCCATTACCACGCTCTTTGTCATTGAGCATGAGGGCAAACCGCTTGGCGCGTACCTGCTGCTATACAACCAGGTTACAAAGAACGCGGCAGGTTTCGAGATACCGGGAGAACTTGGCCTCCTCCTGCATCAGATCAACCGTGTAGACCGTATAGACACCGTCTACCAGAGCGGCAAGATCGCCACCTATATCAGGGAGGTTGAAAAACTGTTCGACATAAAGGTGAACTATAACTTTGTGTTTGTAATGAAGAACCTCAGCCGCGCCGTCGATCTTTTGGAGGGGGTAACGGTATTTATTCCGGGAGATATAAAACTGTCCGACAGCGAGGCCGTCCTGTTTTCATCCGGCCTTACAAAACTTGACGGTGATAAAGCGGTTGAATACCTCAGCTATCCGGCTTCCGATTACGACATAGAAACCGGGCAGCAGCGGAGTCAGCGTTTTTTTGTAGCCCTGCTAAAACGGTTTGGAGAAAAAAAAGACTACCTGAGCAGTTCAGATGTCAGCCGGCTCTTTCAGAGTCTTATCGAAACAAACATGGGCGGGCGGATTTTGGCGCAATTTTTTAACGAACTGAGTTATATCAACATTGACCGTTTCACGATCGCGTCTGTAGGCGGAATTATGCGTGAAGTTTCCGGCAAAAAACTGCTGGTTCCGCTCTACGATGGCAGCTTGATAAAAGAAATTGTCCGCCAAACCCTAAGCGATCTTGCCCAGCGGAACGGCAGTACGGGCGGTAACAGGGTTTTCACGGTAGAGGTGCTGAACGGATCCGGCGTAACCGGACTCGCAGGGCGCACGGCGGAATTGATTCGCGGTTTTGGTTATGATGTAATAAACGTAGGCAACGCGGACAGCGCCGATTATGCATTTACGGAAATAATCGATCGCTCAAATTTCAGCGGCGAAGCCAAAAAATTTGCGGAGATAATAAAGTGCAAACGGGTGATAACGGTAGAGGAGGAAAAACCGTTCCAGGATGGAATGGTTATGCCGCTGGAAGATTACAACTACAAGGCCGATTTTACGCTGATTCTCGGCAGGGACTTTGATGGACGATACACACAGGGTTGACGGGGAGACTGCCGCCGGCAATGGTATGGCGGTCAATGCGGAGGCGGAGCAGTCTCTGGCGCTGGAACTGGGCAGGCTGCTAAAAGAACACTCAGGCGGCGATGTGGTGGTGATGGATCTGCGCCCCCTTTCAATGTGGACGGATTTTTTCGTGATCGCCACCGCGTCAAGCGGCGTTCACCTTTCCGGCCTCCAGCGCCGGATAAAAGAATTCGCCGATAAAAACAAGCTGTCTATACCGCACGGTCAGAAAAAGATCGCGCCCGGTGACGGCTGGGATGTATGCGATTTGGGCTTTGTCGTGGCGCACATAATGACGGAAGCATCACGTTCATTCTATGAACTGGAGAATCTTTGGAGCGGCGGCATACGACTTGCGCTGTAAAATGCCGTATTTAGGAGGGATAACAATATGCAGGATAAAATTAAAACACTGTTTGACAAGATTAAGGCCGCCAAACACTGTGTCGCGCTGACCGGCGCAGGCGTCAGTACGCTGTCTGGTATCAGGGATTTTCGCGGGAAGAACGGTCTTTACAACGACATGGACGCGGAAAAGATGTTCGACATCGACTACTTTGAACAGGATCCGTCGTTTTACTACAAAACGGCGGGCTCGTTCATCTACAACGTAGATGAACGAGCCGCCTCAGTCGTGCATACCACGCTGGGCGAGCTTGAGAAACGGGGGCTTGTAAAGGCGGTGATAACGCAGAACATCGACCTGTTGCACCAGAAGGGCGGCAGCAAACGGGTGATCGAGGTACACGGTTCGCCTGAGCCGCACTACTGCCTTTCGTGCAGCGGCGTCCGCATGAGCTTCAAGGAAGCCGCCGCGATTGTAAACTCCGGCGGCCTCCCGCGCTGCCCGAAGTGCGGGAGGGTGTTAAAGCCCGCCATCACGTTTTTTGGGGAAAGACTGCCCGCAATTGCGTTACGAGACGCGGAGGCCGAAGCCTCGTCAGCCGATTTGATGCTGGTCCTAGGCACAAGCCTTACCGTTTACCCGGCCGCCGGTATCCCGGTAAGCACCCTAAGCCATGGCGGCAAGCTGGTAATCGTAAACAATATGCCCACCCCTCTGGACAGTTACGCGGATATGCGTTTTGCAGAGTTGGAGACTGTCTTCGAGGGGCTTAAAAAGCTATTGAACTAGGACGATTCAACTGTCCTCGTAATCGAAGTCGTCGTCGTTGTCGTCGAAGTCGTCATCCTCTTCGAAGTCGTCGTCCTCTTCGAAGTCGTCGTCATCGTCTTCGTCGAAGTCATCATCTTCATCGTCGTTGTCAAAATCATCTTCGTCATCAAAATCGTCATCTTCATCGTCGAAGTCATCATCGTCCTCATCTTCGCCGACATAATCGTCGTCATCACCGTCATAAGAAAGCCTTGTCTGCATCAAAAGTGACAGCCTTTGAACGCAAAGAACCATGACAAGCCGTTCAAACTTGTAAATCGTCAAATTTACCATAGCATTTTTTAAAAACATAACCCTCTCCGTTTAATTAAAAATGTTAATAAAATAACACCGCTCCAAAGTTTATTGAAACAGCGCATAAAAAACATAGTTTAAGGTATGGCTCCTGTCAAGAAATTTATTCTATGTGTCCCGTCTCCCCTAGTCAACAAACGCCGGGACAGGCGTTAAATCCGTGATCGTGTAAGCATCCACCCTGTCAACAAAACTTTCCGGTCTGGAATAACGGTACGTTACCGTTTTTCCGTCACACAGCACCGGAACCGCGATTATCTCCGCTTCCTGCCTGAAATCTTTTTCAAGGAACGCCTCGCTGGAGAGGGCGCTTAAATCCGCCTCCAGAAAGTATATTCTGCCTCCCAGCGTAAAATCCATCTCTATTGCGTAGCGGCCCTCTGTCTTTTTACCTGTTTTTTTGTCCGTTTTGCGGTAAACAAGGTCATTCTCAAATATAATGTCTTCGTTATAGTTGCTCAACAGTACCCTGCCCGCCGTATTTATCAGAGTTGGGTTGAATACATTGAGGACATAGACCGCCAGCGGGCCGTCATCTTCCGAAAGCGAGTTCATGTTAAAGTGCGCGCTTTCTTCCACCCCATTTTTCATGGTACCGATCCGTATGGCTATGTTTTGACCGGTAATGGTATGCGAGATCGTATACTCATTGCCGGCTGCCAGTTTTGCGACTACCGAAATGGGCTGCAATGTCCAGGCAGCGCGATCGTTGTAGCTTACCTCGAACACATGGATACCGGCCGGCATCTTCACGATCTGGGAATAGTTGTTATCGGGATGCTTCCAGTTGACGGGCTGGTTATCCACTTTGGAGACATCCATGTTTGGGGAAATTCTCACGGTAACAAGCTTGTCCGGCGCCACGCCTGTAGGGTTGAAAACACCCCTGTCCACCGGTACATCACAGGAACAGAACAACGCCCCGCTTACCAGCGCAAACGCCGCAAGCGCGGTTAAACCTATGATCTTTGATTTCATACGATCCTTATCCCCACCTTTCAGCAGCTTCATGGTCAACAGGTTCCATCCGGCGCTACTATAGCGATTTTATGTAAGCGCCTTTATATGTGTCAAGGGCTGCGCCAGGCAATGTTGTGCCGGGAGGCATCTTTGAGGTGTGGGAACAGTCTGCGTTCACGTTTTTTAAATGAGGCGCAATGCGAACGCTCGCGACTATCACCGGGCTTACGGTGGATGGTACGCTGACGCTGAAAAATGCCGCCGCGGCTAAGGCGCCTACCGCCACGGAAACCGGAAGCATCACGATTAGCGATGTGGCGAGTTTGAGTGCGAGTACCACTTTCGCGTTCCCCGGTATTATCTCGTTTGCGGATACCTTCGTGACTACTGCCGCGACTTCTTTTGCGGGCAAAGTGGTGTTCAACGGCAACCTGACGCTGACGGCGGCTCCCGTAACGTTTGAAGGCGCCGCGTTCTTTAAGAACGGTGTGGTGGTTACGCTTGCGAACACCTCGAGCGCCATCACGCTGGCGGGGGTGACCGGGGCGCTGGCTGTAGGCGCGCCGTCGAGCGCCACGCTCACGTTCGCGACAGCGGGCATTACGCAGGGCGGCGCCACCACAGGCATCGAGATAACCGGCAAGGTGGCCGCGATTCCGGCCAAGTCCTACACGGTGGCCGTGAACAACACGCTGAAGGTTGATACCAACAATGAAATCGCGCTGGACGCCGGTACTCTTGCGGACTATGATGACGCTCCGGAGGGCAAACCCGGCGATGAGGCTGACTGGGTTGCCAAGCTGGTGCTGACCGGCGCGGATGACGTGCACGGCGCGCTCCTAACGGGCGCGGGCTCGGTTGTCGCGGGCGGCGCCGCGATTATTGGCGGCACAAACGGCTGGAAGGCGGTTGGCTCGGCAGGCACGGTTGCCATCGCGAAAGACGCGATCACCGCGAGCGCAGCTACGGCGGTGCTGACGGCGGTAACGGGCGCTACGCAGCCCTCCATACACGGTGGCGGCGGGTGAAACGCTTACCATCGGGACGAATACCGCCATCACCGTGGCAACCCAAGGCTCCATCGTACTGAAAAAGCAGACGACGGGCGCCAATGGCGCGGCCAGACGCTAACGGCAACGCGGCCTACCATTACTCAAAGAGTTGTCTGGGCATTACCGTTAGCCTCAGCGCGTATATTGACACGTGCCCCAATGATGCGAGGTTTGACATCGACCTGAAGACGAATTACCGGCAGGAATTTTCGTGGGCCGGTGTTGCTCCCGGCGCCACGATCAGCCAAAGCATCAAAACAAACTTCTGGTCGTCTACAACCATAGACGTGTCGGTACACAGCAAGCCTAATTCGTCCGCCGTGCTGCATCTGCATTATTCGGCCTAACCACGGGACAAAAAGCGGGGGCTGTCCCCCGCTTCCCGCTTGGCAGTGTGTCCGCTTGGGCGGGAAATGGGGACAGCCCCCTCGGTTAGGCGGGGGCTGCCCCCGCGTAGGAAAGAACCCTTTCCCCGCTTAGGAAAGGACACAACTCTCGGTTAGAGTTGGATGCGACTTAGGCTTAGCGCCGGATGCACATCATAGCCGGGGAAAAGTCCTGAAGTTTGCGGGGACAACCGCACAGCGGTTGTCCAAGCGCAACGCGCTTGCCACAACGCGCTTGCCACCTTGACACTTTCCGATCCCTCATGTTACGATGTAGAAGCTGTAAGGGAAGCCCCGGTACAGCGCAATGTTTCTTGGCAGAACACGCTGAACCGGGGCTTGTTTAAGCGTCTTTATGCTATCCCTTTAGGGGTTGGCTTTCAATGACGTTTTGTTTTCCCTTTTTGCACGTCCGGGCCTGGCTTGGATGAATATCTTTTCAGGAGGACTTTATGAAAAACGGAATCTGCTTTTGGGGCACGTGCCCGTCCGCCCCCTCTCGTGAACAGCGGTTGGAGTTTGCGGTAAGCCGCGTAGCGCGCCGCAAACTCCTATTGTCTTGCCTACGGCTTGCCACGATGATAGTGTGTCAAAATGACTCATTTTGCACGGTTTACGGGCTCGTCCAAGCGCCAAAAAACACCCTTTTTCCGCCTTTCAAGAAAAATTCGC
>JAIRMP010000139.1 GCA_031258615.1 Spirochaetaceae bacterium
AACTGGCTCCATAGCGTATAGAACCCATCGCGTTCATGGGAACTCAGTGTTCCAAGCAGGTCGCTGATCCGTTGGGATGACAGGTTAGAGATCGGCAATGAATCGTGGCCATGCAGCCATTCGTTACAGTACATGAGCGGGTCGCCGGAAGCAACCATTCACATGGCCAATGTCAATATTTCCTGCCATGTTGCGGGATCGCGGAGGCGAGTGCCCCGGTCAGCCCCACTTTATCGGAAACTTTACGCAGAAAATAGGACATGCCATACGCTTTCACTGACGATCCGCGCAAGTCGTCAACTTAATACAACGGACTGTTGGCGATGACGGGGATTGGCTTCCCATCTGCCTTCCACTTGTCTATGTAGCTTTGTTTGTAAACCTTTTTGTAAACCTTTTCGCCTGTTACCGGGTCGATTTTGCCAATCGGGGTTCGGTGTTGTCGTGGTTTTCCCCCGTCGTTTCGGTATCCATCGGCAAGATAGATGGATTGGTATTTCCCAACTTTTTGAATGACCTCGAAGCTCATCTGCTGTCTCCCCTCTCATATGTTGTTATAATAATTATGACAACATAGTAGGGGAGAAAACAAGGAAAATTGACTGAAATATATCGAAATGTGTAGGCTTTATGCAGACTCAGAGAACTTTATAACGGGATGCCGCTCTGTTGTTATAAATCCATTCGGGATTTCAGGTCTCCACTGCCTTTCATCAAGCAACGACTTCATCCGCAAAATCCGTTCTTCCATACTGTTTTCTCTCCTGTATTCTTGTCTTGAAAACAGTATAGCTCATCATCACAATTTGTTCAAGTTATTATTTCACAAGTCCTTACAGTATGCATAGCCTTTGTCACGTCCCGGTCAGTCTTATTCCGTTTGCTGCCTTTGCTGGTCTTACCGTCTATCGCTGCTATTTCAGGCATACCTACTGTCTCCTCTCCGTTTGCCGCCTTGGCTTCCGGCTCGTTTCAGCCAGCTTGTCTACCCCTCTTTCGCACGCGCAAATGCGGCTATTTCGCTCCATTCATTAGCGTTAGACAACACTCCAATCAACGTTATCATCACTATATCCGACAGTAAATGTTCTACATACGGCTGAAACCTCTTGTCTTCCAAGGATTCAAATAACTTGCTAAAATCCAACAAAGCCTCGATATCAACATTTTCGTATCTATTCAGTCGCCTGCGGGGGGTAGCGGAAATCGGCGGAATGTAGGGGCTTTTAGCCCCGAAATGAGCCGATTGGGAGCGAAGGGGGGCGGTAGCACCCTTTATTAAAGCACTTGAGAGCAAGAAAAGGTCCCCAAATCATGCTACGCCTGAATAGTTACACATTTTCAATACAGATTTTCCCGTATTCGCTCATTAGTTCCGAGATTTCCCGCATTTTGACGCTCTTTTTCGCCATATCCCCCTCCAATGCGAATCAATATATTCAGTGTACACCATTTCTACGTTATTGGGAATTTCTATGCGTTTATCCTGCCGTACTATTGACTAGATTTTTTAAAAAGGCTGTGTTATAGTATTTACAGGGTTTAACCTTAACAGGCCGTGCCCGCAAAAAGTGAATATACCGGACTATCTTAAACATTTTTTTAAGAAAGACGACCTCGAACGCAAAACTTACGAGGCGCTTGAAACCGACCAGCGGAAAATGATTCGCGGAATTGTGGAATTCGGCGAAACCACCGTTAAGGAGGTAATGGTGCCGCGTGTGGATACGTTGTTGTTGCCCGCAGACCTCCCCAAAGAGGAACTGCTGTCGCGTATAGCCTGTAGCGAACATTCCCGCTTTCCCGTTTACCGCGACACGATAGACAACGTCATCGGTATAGTGTACGTCAAGGATGTGCTCAAAAAACTGATAGAAAACGGCGATTTCGAGATAACAGACATACTCCGAAAGCCGTTTTTTGTGCCGGATTCCAAACATATAGACGAATTGTTGAGGGAATTCCAGCGTCACCGTGTCCATATAGCGGTTGTCGTTGACGAGTATGGCGGCGTTTCCGGTATTGTCTGCATGGAAGACATCCTGGAGGAAATAATAGGCGATATTCAGGACGAGTTTGACCATGAACGTGAAGAAATAATAAGCCTGAACGACAACTCATGGCTGTGCGACGCCCGTTTTAACCTGGAGGACCTCGCCGAAACGCTCGGCGTGCAGTTTCCCGTGGATGATTTTGATACGCTTGGCGGCTTTGTTTTCGATCTGTTTGGGCGTATACCTGTGCGTTACGAAAAGGTCAGCTTCAAAAACCTGGACTTTATTGTACAGGAAATCGAGGGGCGCAAGATCAATACAATAAAAATAATACGCAATACCGGTAAACCTGATGTTTAAAGTACGGGTATTATCTGAAAAAGGATTAAAAAAATGAAAAATAAGCTTTTTTTATTACCGCTTTTATTTATGTTACGGTTACCGGCAATTTCCGCCCAGGATACCGGCGACAGTATCAGCGTTACGGAAAAACTGGAAGCGGATGCCGCATCGGTAACGGAAGCCATTGAAGAAACGTTGGGAGACACCGCGGCATCCGCTGCCGGCATACTGGGAGCGGATAACCATAACCTTCTTGTCCGAATAGGCATCGCCGCCGCCATATCCATTTTACAGATTTTGCTGATATGGCTTACGTGGAGATTTTTCGCGTTTATTACAAAAAAGGTGCAGGTCTACGGCAGGCAGCATTTCCATCCGGTGAAAGTCAAAAAAGTTGTTTTGATGGATGTTGAGCAGATACTTAAACTTTCCGCCCAGGTAATATCCATATTAAAACTGATTGTCGGCTTGTTTCAGCTTATTATCACAATACCAATAATATTCCATCTGTTTGAAACAACACGGGATATAGCGTCCAAACTGTTTGGCTACATACTTACCCCGGTAAAACAGTTTGTCTTTGGGCTTATAAATTATATACCCAACCTGTTTGCCATCGCCATTATCCTCTTAATCTCGCGTTATATTCTGCGTACCGTAAAATTCTTTGCTACACAGATTGAACGGAAAAAACTCGTTGTTTCAGGATTTTATTCCGATTGGGCGCAGCCGACATTCAACATTCTGCGCGTACTGATATACGCCTTTACAATAGCGTTCATATACCCGTACCTGCCCAATTCAGACTCTGACATTTTTAAGGGCATATCGGTTCTTGTCGGCGTGCTTTTTTCGCTCGGTTCAAGCTCCGTAATAAGCAACCTGATCGCCGGCATTGTTATGACGTATATGCGGCCTTTCAAGGTTGGCGACCGGATCAAAATAAATGACGTGACCGGCTTTGTTGTTGAACGCGGTCCGATGAATACCAGGATCCGGACGCACAAAAACGAATTCGTATCATTTCCCAATCAAATGTTACTGAATACAAGTGTTACCAACTATAATTCATCAACGGCGGAAGGTCTTGACGGGTATATTGCGCACACGATAGTTACGATGGGCTACGATGTTCCGTGGCAGACGGTACATGACATCCTTATCAACGCGGCGCTAAAGATGGAGCTTGCGGAAAAAACGCCGCCCCCTTTCGTGAATCAGACCAAACTTGACGATTTTTACTGCTGGTACGAGATAAATGTTTATACAAAGGACGTGGACAGGCTGCCCGCCGTATATTCCGAACTGTACAAAAATATACAGGACGGCTTCACCGCCGCCAACATAAGTATGTTCGCACCGCACTACCATGTAAGGATGAACCCGCCCGCTGAGGCGCCGCAGACAAACCCGATGTAATCCACCAGGTAAAGATGACGCCCAGGCCGAGGAGTCACGGGCAAACTCCTACCGTTGTTACATGGCTAGGCGAGGGGGCGTAGCGCCGTCATTGCGAGGCGCGCAGCGCTGAAGCAATCGTGGCAAGCGCGAGGCGCTTGCCATAGGAGTTTGCGCCGCCAGCCTAGCGGCTGGCTTACCGCAAACTCCTACCTACTCGTAAAGCCGCTCGGAAGGACAACTCGTAACCCGTTCTCTTTCACGCTCAGCGTATAGCAAGGACAATGACTCAGCTATTGGCGTACGTTTGGTGCAGGCTGGCCTGCTTTGGTGCAGACAGAGGCTTGGCGCAAAGCGGGGGGGCGGGGTATAGTGGGATAATAGCGATTAGTGATACGGATACGTTTTTTCAGGAGTTCCTGTTGTTTCTTAAAAGTCTGGACATTTTTGGATTCAAATCCTTTGCGGATAAGACGCATATAGAGTTTGCGGACGGGATAACCGCGCTTTTGGGGCCAAACGGCTGCGGGAAGTCGAATGTGGTCGACGCGATAAAGTGGGTGCTGGGCGAGCAGAGGTCAGGCGCACTTCGCGCGGAGAAGATGGAGGATGTAATCTTCAACGGCACGGAGGCGCGGAAGTCGCTCGGCGTGGCGGAGGTTACGCTCACGCTTGCCAACGACAACGGCATCCTGCCAATAGACATGCCCGAAGTGCAGATAAAGCGCCGGCTGTACCGCTCAGGTGAGAGCGAGTATTCGATCAACTCGCAGGAGCGGCGGCTAAAGGAGATACGGGAGCTATTCTGGGATACAGGCGTCGGCAAGGCGGCGTACTCCGTGATGGAACAGGGGAAGATAGACCAGGCGCTGTCGTCCAAACCGGAGGAAAGGCGCTACCTGTTTGAGGAGGCGGCGGGCATCACGAGCTTCAAGGTGAAGACCCGCGACGCCGAGCTGAAGATAGCGAAGTATGACGAAAACATCAGGCAGGTCGAGGCGCTGTTAAAAGAAGTGAAGCGAAATTACGACACGTTGAAGACGCAGGCGGAAAAGACGGTACGCTTCCGCGCGCTGCGGGACGAGATTTTTGCCCTTGAACGGGATATTCAACTGTTGCGCCTCAAACAGTTCCGCGACCTGCGCGACGAACGCTGCGAAAATATCAGGCTAAAGACGGCGGAGCGGGACACGCTGCGCCGGGAACTGGAGGAGATTAACAGGTCGGTACAGGATTTCCTTGACGAGGTGAACTCGCTCGAACAGGAATTCGTGGAAGGCCAGAAGACACTTTTCGGCCTGGCCAAGGACAAGGAAGCGCTCGCAAACGAGGTAAAACTAGTCGCCGAGCAGCAGCATGAGTGCAAGAATCAGATAAATCAGAATGAGGGCAAGGAGCGTTCCTCCATGTCCAGGATAGAGGAACTGCGGGATGACGCGGACGAGCAGGATGGGATAGTCCGCGATCTGCGAAAAAAGGTTTCCGGCATCGAAGAGAACATCGCGTCGTTCGAGGAGAACATCAAGATTTCGGCGTCGAGGGTAGGGGAAAACGAGGAAACGATACGCTCGGACGAGGCGGCGATAAAGCGCTTTGAGGAAAAACGCGCCGTATCCGAGCGGGAGCTTGAGACGATCACGGACGACATCGTTGCCGCCCTTGACGCGGGGCTTAAGGAGGCGGGGTATTCGGCGGCGGAACGCAGGAAGACGCAAGTCGCGCTGCTGGATTCGCTGCGGCGGCTTGACGCGCTGCTGAAGGGGAAGGCCGCCCTGCTCAGCGATATGGCCGCGGCCGCCGGGCGGGGGACTTCTGGCGTGGACGAGATAGGCCGGACGGCCGAGAGCCTTGCCGCCGCGCTGGTCAAGGCGGCGGAGGAGGCGGAGTTCGCTTCCGCGCTGTTTGACGCATACTGCAAGAGCTCCCCCACATTCATAGACGAATTCCTCGCGCCCGAAGGCATCATCACGAAGAAACGGGCGCTGGACGGCGAGATTCGCGCCTGCAAGGACGGCGTTGTTGCCAGGCGGGAGCATATTTCCGGGTTGAGGCGGGACAACGAGGGGCTGGGCGAAAGGATAGCGGAGTACAGGCAGACCCTGCACGGCCTACAGGTCAACAAGACGCAGATGCAGGCTCAGGCCGAGGCCGCCGATTCCCGCGCGCGCCTGATCCGCCGCCAGCTTGCCGAGCAGGAAGCCCTGTTGAAAAGCATACAGGACGAGCTTTTTCTTGCCCGCAAGCGGAGGGACGACCTTGAAGAACGCATCTCGCAGGCGGAAAGCGACATTGCGGACATAGAAAAGCGCGGGGCGGCGCTGGGCGCGGACCTTGAAAAGCTGCAAAAGGACATAGAACGGCGCAACAAGGACGTTTCCGGCAAGAGGGATACGGTCAACAAGCGGATGGAGGCTGTCAACAGGCTGAACCAGCAGCTTGAGCGGCTTCAGGTAGAGCTTGCCACCTCGGAGCATGACATCGAAAACATCCAGGAGAACTTCCGCGAGACACATTCCAGAGATTTGCTTGAATTTGAGGAGAGGATTTACACGATTACCGCTTTGCCAGCCGATCTGCGGGAACAGTTGAACGCGGCCAGGGGCAGCTCGCGGGAGCTTGGCAGCATCAACTATGGCGCGCCGGAGGAGTTTGAGGAGACGAAGGAAAGGTACGAGTTTCTCGCGAATCAGATGGACGATTTGCAGAAGGCGCGGGCCGATCTGGAAAACATCGCGGCGGAGACCCGCGCGATCGCTTCGGAACGTTTCATGGCAAACTACAACAAGATAAAAACAAATTTCCACAATATGTTCCGGCGGCTTTTCGGCGGCGGGCAGGCCCAGCTTAGGCTGAGCGACCCTAACCACGTGCTTGAGTCCGGCATAGAAATCTTTGCCCAGCCGCCCGGCAAGAAACTGGAAAACATCACGCTGCTTTCGGGCGGCGAAAAGTCGATGACGGCGGTGGCGCTGCTCTTTGCCACGTACATGGTCAAACCTTCGCCGTTCTGCTTTCTGGACGAGATCGACGCGGCCCTTGACGAGGACAACGTGGGCCGCTTTGTGCAGTTGCTCCGTGAATTCGGCAGCAAGAGCCAGTTCATCATCATCACGCATAACAAAAAGACCGTTACCGGGGCCGCGACGCTGCTAGGCGTTACGATGGAGGAGAAGGGCATAACCAAGACGATAGCGATACGCCTGCAAAACGCCGCCGGCGGCAAGGAAGATGACGCGGAGGCGCCTCCCCTTGTAAGCGCCGCCGCCATAGCGGACGAGGATATTCCGCCTGAGGATGGCCGCGAACTCCCGCCGGGCGTAGACGACCCGGAAGCGGTAAGCGAGGCGGACATGCATCCGCTTAGCGCGGCACAACACGAAACCCCCGTTAGCGCCCCCTGAATAACCTTAAGGGTGAAATTATCGCTTGTTACCGAGACCGTTAGAGATGTACCGTGCTTGCCAGATGAGGGAAAATATGGTATAGTCAGACTAGTTGGACTATATTGTAGGGAATAGATATGGAAGCTTTGTTAAAAAACACAAAATGGCAGCTACAGGAGGCTAAGGCTATGTTGAGCGAGTTGGTAAAGTCCACCATCAACGAACCCCAGGTGATCACCGTGCGTGGGGAGGAAAAGGCAGTCGTTATTTCCATGGGTGAGTACAAAAGGCTGGTTAAAGAAAAACAAAAACCAAGTCTGGGGGAATTCCTTCAAAATTCCCCGTGGAGCGGTATTGATCTGGAGATTCCGGAACGGCGGATCGAATCGATGCGGGATATAAACTTGTGAACTTTCTCCTTGATACCAATGTGTTGTCGGAACTTAGGAAAAAAGACTGCCGGACATCGGTTAGGAATTTTGTGGATAGCCTGGAGCAGACAAGTCTTTTCATCAGCGTGATCTCCATCGGCGAGATAGCTTTTGGCGTGGAAAAGCTGCCGCCGGGGAGAAGAAAGAATGAGTTTCGATACTTCATCGACACCCAAATCCCCGACTGGTTTGAAGACCGGATTATCCCGCTGGACTGCAAGATTATGCGGGCATGGGGCAGACTATGCGCGGAGGACGACGCCGGCGGACGGCGAAGAACCCTCCCCACCTTCGATTCCCTTATCGCCGCCAGCGCCCTTGTTCACGGACTAGCGCTTCTTACCCGGAATGTAAAGGATTTTGCCGGCCTTGAGGGGCTCTTCCTGGTCGATCCCTGGGAGGAAGAGCCGCCTTTAGACCTTTAGAATGTGGAGTAACCCGCGCTTTCGCCGCATCGTAAGGGAATAAACCTGGGGGGGGGGGGGGGCATGGTTGAAAGGTTCGCATGATAACACTGTTTGGCGTTGTACAGATAGAAAATAATATGACCAAACGGTTATGTTATTTTTGTGCAGGGCCTTACAGGGAATCCGGTACTCCGGGTGCCGCGTAAAATGTGTTGGCTACCAGCGCGTCAACATCTACGCCGGCATTTACAACCTGAATTCCGCACGAAATTAGCGTATACAGATTATTGAGACTGTCAATGATGTCATCCCCGGCGGAAAAAGCGGAAAGGATTTGCCGCCGCTTCTTTGTCAGAGCTTTGATGAAACGAAAACCGTCAGAACAGGAAGCTGTCTCAATATTGCTCAGTTGATTGAGCGCTTTTTTGAGAGAAACCGAGTTGTCAACAAGGTACTGGCGGAGTTTGCGCGGCAA
>JAIRMP010000125.1 GCA_031258615.1 Spirochaetaceae bacterium
CACAGCGCCAGGCAAAAAGGGTGCCTATTACGCGGCCGTTTTCCATATGGTCCGATCAAGGCTACATGAGGCGCAGCGTTGAGCCGCCTCCATTTTTGTAAGCAGCCGCTGCCCGGTAAAATTCCCGGACCTCAACGAATCTGCTGCCGGCGCGGGCCGGGCTGCGCCTGGTTATTCCGCGGGATACATAATGACGGTTACAGGGCCGCTTTGCAGAATCTGTTTCATCAAATTCTGCATATCGGCAGGGCGCAGGGCCTCGTATGTGGCCGGGCGCTGAAACAGATGTTCCGCCGGAATATCAAAAATAACCGCATAGTTCGCAAAGGTTCTGCTTAAATAGCTGTTGCTCTGCATTGAGTGTTCCCAATTCTTTACGAGCGCCTTTTTCGCCTTGTCAAACGTATCCTCGTTGATACTGCCGGAAGCGATCCTGGCAAGCTCCGTTTCTATGGCCGCGTTTAATTCCACCACCCGTTTGGGATCGCAGATAAAAAATATTTCAAAGCAAAGTTCACCGTCAGGCGGAACAGGCGAAAACGAAACTGTCGCTTCAATTGCATAGGCTCCGCCCAATTTTTCGCGGATAGATTCTGTAAGTACAATATCCATGTATTCGGAAAGCGCGTTGCACACCATCGCCGTATTTTCGTCAAAAGTTTTGGCAATGAATCTTCCTGAGTAAACATAACCTTTGTCCTCCTTTCCAACGCGTAATACAGAATCCGTCTTCCCCGGCCTTTTAACGGGAGGGTAAGGCTGCGCCCATTGATTAAAATCTGCCGCCGCCGGAATTGACGCAATGTATGTTTCGACAAGGGTGGACAGGGTTTCACGGTCAATGTTGCCTGTAAACACAAAGGTATAATCAGCCGGGTTAAGGCATTTTTTTATAAAGTCAAGCGCCTTGTCAGCATCAATTTTTGAAATATCGTCCATCGTGAGCGGCATAAACCGGGGATTGCCGCTGTACGTTATTTTTTTTACCTCATCAAAAAACACGGACTCCGGATTTTGTGAACGCTGTGAAAGCAGCGTACTGTACTCGTCAATTACGACAGGAACAACTTCGGGATCGATTCTTGGATCGGTAAATGTCAGGTACAGCAGTTCAAACAGCGTTTTCAGATCGGCTGTATTGGACCAGCCCTGTATGTTCCGCGTAAAATCGTTTGTACTGAACGAAAAAGAAACTTGTTTGCCGGCAAGTTTTTTGACAAGTTCCCTGCGCGGCCAGGGGCCGGTTCCCGACGCGCTGAGCAGTTCCTGCGCAATATTCGCGGATACCGTGTCCTCCAGAGCGACGGCGGCAGACCCGCCGCGCGATACGGCGTATAGCACAATTTCATCATTCTTGTTTGTCGTGTTTTTCAGCAGTATCCGCACCCCGTTCTCCAGCTTCCATTCAACAATGCCTGTCGTTTCGTTTACCGCCTCTTCTACAATGCTGCCGCGTTCAGGAGTTCTGTCCAGAATGGCCGAATCGAAAACAGCCTCGTCCGGCTTTTTTATTTTAAGCCGCCCCGAGGATTTTATCTTCTGTATTATGGCGTCCTTTGACGGAATATTCTCCGCTTCCGCCTCCGGCGCGGAAATAAATACAAAAAGATCGTTGTAAGAAAAATAATTTTTTACGGCTTTGTGAATATCATTTTTGCTTATTGCCGGCAGTAATTTTTCAGCCGCTTCAAGTTCCCAATCAATGCCGGGTATGGGAGTATTTTCTAAATAGTGCGAGGTTAATTTTATTATAAAAAAATATGATTCGCTTTTTTCCTTTTCGGCGGCGCGGCTTGCCGTATCGGACAGCAGGGACTGTTTAGCCCTTTTTATTTCAGTATTTGTAAAGCCGTACCGGTTTATCGATTCTTTTACCGCCAGAATATCGTCCAGCGCCTGATCGATCATGCCGGGCTTGCTCGCCAGGCTGATCGTGTAAAAACGTGAAGGGCGGACCATACTAATGAAATCGGCGTTTGCGGCAACGAACGGCGACTGCGGGTTAAGCTGCGCATCCTGAAAACGTTCCTCCAGCATTCTGCCTATTAAGTCGTCAATCAGCCCTTCCCTGTACCCGGCTATGCTGTTTTTATTTTTCTCATTTTTTTCATAATCCTGTTTATAAAAAAATGCCGCCCGTGTATACGGAAGCTCAGGGTCTGTAAATATTTCAACTTTTATATTATTTTTTACAGGCGGCGGCAGGGAATATTCGGGACGAACAAATTTATCAGGGCTTGCCGGTATGTCAAAATGTGACGCAAGGCTTTCTTCAAGCGCCTTGCCGTCAAAGTCCCCGGCAAATATCAGCGCCATATTTTCCGGCCTGTACCATTTTTTATAAAAACCTTTCAGCCTTTCCGCCGGAGCTGTTTCTATTATTTCCTGCAAACCTATAATGTCACGCTCCGCGTAACGTGAGCCTGCCAGCAGTTCCGTCCAGAGTATCTTTTGCTGCCGGCCAGCCGCTCCAAAACGCCGCAGGCGGTACTCCTCCATAATTACGGGCCGTTCGTTATCGACGGCCTCCGGCGCAAAAGTTATCGCGCGTGTCCAGTCTTCAATTATATCCAAAGCCTTGTCAGGAATACGTTTTATGCCGCCTTCGTCAGTTTCGACAGGGACTTCTATCCCGTAAACCGTCTGATCGGCGCCTGTATAGGCGTTGGCGTCCGCGCCGAACCGCATACCGAGCGAGCGCAGGTAGTCCACCACCTCCGACTCTGAAAAACGGGCCGTACCGTTAAACGCCATGTGTTCAACAAAATGAGCGAGCCCGTTTTCGTCATCATCCTCCAAAACGGCGCCCGCGTTGACAGCCAGGGTTAAGCCGGCGCGGTTTTCAGGTTTCCTGTTTTCATATATGTAGTAGCGGAGTCCTCCGCTCAGAATTCCCTGCCTCAGATTCGCCATAACCGGAATCGCATCGGACGAATTCATGCCCTTGTAAATAGCGCCTTCCGTCGCGCATGTCATGCAAAATAATGTTAAATTTGCAGCGCATATGGCGATAATAAATTTAAAAAATTTTAATTTACCATTAAACATAGTATACCTTCCACAAAGATTTTTATTTGACGCAAAGCGCCTGGATTAAGAAAACAAACACAACGCTATAATACAAAAGTGTCATATATCGAGGTAAATGGCAATATAATTATAAAAAATCTTAAAAAGGTTCTGTATGTTTGCAAAAAACAATCCGTATCTTTGACTGCCGTTACCAATTTTTTACAAGTGATCGGGGCATGGTAAGGCCGCCTTGCGAAAACGGCGTTGATTCAATCGCGGATACGAATGAGGCAAACTTCGCACAGTACTATTCTGTTCCGTCTGAACGCCGCAAAAAATCGCTCAATTTGAGCCATGACAGGGTGATCCGCGCTGACTGTTACCTGCGAGGCATATTTCAGCGGAAAACCGGCATTTTCCCTGATTATTCCAGAAAATCGGCTATATTTGTACCACAATGACCCGTCCGCCCACTTCTACCCTAAGTAAAATGCCTTCGTTACGGCCCCAACACGCGGGCCGGAGATGCCCCTTATTGGGGGGTAGCGAAAGACGCCGCACAGCGGCGGCTGGAGCGTAGGGGCGCAAGCCGCTTCGCGGCTTGCGTAGGAGTTTGCGAAGCAAACTCCACCCTTTGTTGCGGTGGTGTGCCGGAAAAGGCGTGGAAATGGCGCCCCCCTCCTAACTGCCGCAAATTTTCTGCAAAATTTTCACATTATCTGAAAATTTTTCCGAAAATTTCAAGCAAAATGAAATGTGACGTCAATATATATAGTTGGAGGATGTCATGGAAAACATCATTTTTGACGATCCGATTGCGGCTGCGGTAAAAAACCTGTTTGGGTTGGACTACCTTTTTCCGTACCAGCGGCTTGTGGTCGGTAACATTATTGAAGCGGCGGAGGCGTCCGGTATAAGGGTGCGCTGGGAAGCCGTGTATGGCGGGGAGGGGGATTCAGGCCGATACGGGGCGGCGGGGATGCCGGACGGGGAGGGCGGCGTTTTGGACGGGGACAGGGCTGCCCTGGGTCGGCAGATCGTGATACTCCCGACAGGCGCGGGTAAATCGCTCTGCTTCCAACTCCCGGCCATGCTGCTGGACGGGCCTACCCTCGTGATCTACCCGATTCTCTCGTTGATGGCGGATCAGGAACGCCGGCTGATGGAAAAAAACTTCGCGCCGGTGATACTGCGCGGCGGTCAGAGCGCGGAGGAACGGGAGGCGATCATGGAAAAGCTGGCAAAGGGCGAGAGCCGCTTCATCATCGCCAACCCTGAGGTGCTTTTGACGGAAAAACTGCTTAAAAGGCTGCCTGAAATGGGTATAGTTCATGTCGTAATTGACGAGGCGCACTGTGTTAGCGAGTGGGGTGAGAGTTTCAGGCCGAGCTACCTTGAAATCGCTAAGATAATAGAGGCTGCCGCGGCGCCGCTCGTTACAGCGTTTACCGCAACCGCCTCCGCGCCTGTCCTGGAAAAGATAGACCGCTATGTTTTTGGCGGGGCGGGCGCCCACCAGATCGTGGGCAACCCTGACCGTTCAAACATCGCGTACGCGGCGCAGGGCGCAATACTGCGCGATCTTGCCGTCCGCGACCTGCTCGCCGCCAACGCCCGGCCCGCAATCGTGTTCTGCTCGTCCCGGCACGGCACGGAAAACCTTGCCCGCTACCTGCGAAACAGCCTGGGGAGCCGCGAAATTCGCTTTTACCACGCGGGGCTTGAACGCGCCGAAAAAACAGAGGTTGAAAAATGGTTCTTTTCCAGCGGTGAAGGGACGCTTGTCGCTACCTGTGCGTACGGAATGGGCGTGGACAAGGCAAACATACGCACTGTGATACATCGTGACTGCCCGCCGTCCGTGGAGGCGTACCTACAGGAGTCAGGACGTGCAGGGCGTGACGGCGCTTTTTCAAGGGCGTTCCTGCTGTGGGGGCCGGACGACGAGGCGGCTCTTGGACGGGCAAAGACAGAGGCGGACAAGAAACGCCTGGCAGACCTGTTTGAGTATGCGCGCGGCACCTCGTGCTGTAGGCGGGAACGGCTTTTGGAACTGTTGAATTACGAGGGCGGCGGCGAAAAGCCTCCGGGCGAATGCTGCGATGTCTGCGCGGAAACTGCCCGTACTACCCTGCGCGAGGAAGCGCCGCTGACCGCCTTCTTCCGCAGGAACAGGCGCTGTTACACGCTTGAGGAGGCCTCGCTCGTACTGGCGGCCGCTTTGGTCCCTGACGGGGCGTCCCCTGCCGGCGCAGGGGACGCCGTCTGGACGCAGGCGGATGCAGGACGCGCGGTAAACTACCTTATAAAGATGGGCCGCCTCAGGAGGATGAAGTTTTTTCCCTGGAAAAACAAGATATGTTAGCGGTGAGCAGGCGGTTCATTGTTTGGCGGCAATTTTGCCTGATATGGTTTAAAACATTTCGGGTAAAATACTTGTAATACATTATTTTTTTGTATATGATAAACCGATGTCAATAAATTATGGGGTTTGGGCTTTAGAATGTATATGAATTTGCGGTAAATTGGTCAATAATCCATTTGTCACACTCTTAATTTATTGATGTTGTATAATAAATAGAAGAATTGGAGGTTGATTAATATGAATCATATTATTTTGATAGGACTTCCGAACAGCGGAAAAACCACTCTCGGAAAGAAAGTGGCGGAAGTAATGGATATGCCTTTTTACGATACCGATAAAATGGTGGTAGATAAAATAGGTGGAATTAATCTCATTGATATTTTTCGTCCATCGTTTCTACAACTATTTTACGAAGAACAACAAAATGTCACTATGGATATTGCTTCGCTAACGGAGCCGGCAATAATCGCAACAGGTGCGGAAATACCGCTGATACCCAAATGTGCTTCGTTGCTCCAAGAAATGGGTACGGTAATTTTAATAAAAAGAGACATGCAATTAATGTTGGAAGATGTTTCAAAGCGTACTAATCGTTTAATATTAAAAGAGAAGGGTGGCGGCCTGGAGATTGACATGAGCGCGAAGGCTGTGGAAGAATACGCGAAAGAAATAAAAACTTATGAAAAAGTGGCACATAAAATTTTTGAAAACAACGGTGACGAGGAAAGCGCGGTTGTGGAATTCACAGAATTTTTGAAGGGGTTAAATTAGTTTGACGTAATTGGCAAAAACAGATAAATGTATTTTCAATAATTGTAACCGTTCCAGGGCATATTGAGTTGCGCCTTTCATCAAGCCCGGCCCGATTTTCTGTCAAAACGCTGCCACAGAAACGCTATCGCAAGGAAGAACAGGGTCATTGCCCCAACCATAAGAATAACCCATGCGCCATGCCTGTCAACATCAAGAAATATATAAAGATAGTAAGAATGGACACCCAGGGAATCGTACCTTACAGCACGTGTCAGGCCGAGTATCATCGCCTCTAGCAGGTACGAGTACGGAATAACGGCGCATAGCAGCGGATCGTAATTTTTCAGCTTTCCCCGTTCGGTGAGCAGTACATAATCAGCAAGCATGAGCAGGGGGGTAACGAGGTGTACGGCAAGGTTGTCAAGGGTAAGGAGTCTGCCCACGCCCGCCCCCTGAACGGTAGCAGGCGCTAAAATGAACCAGAAAACCAGCATGGTAACAAAAATAGCCAATGTAACAAACGCGCTCAACTGCGGGAAAAAACTATAGGGTTTTTCTGAAGATACATCCCCCACCCCCCTGCCAACCGTATGAAAAATGGTCCGCGTCAACAAAATTCCAAAAAATATGGCTGCAAGGATGTTGGTTTGGACGGTGTACGCTAAAAGCGCAACCGGGTTAAAGGCATTTTTGAACGTACCGGTAATGGCCATAATGCCCCACGCGGCAAACAGCAGGGAACATGCCCTGAATGTGATAACAAAAATCCTGTTTTGCGGCAGCCGTGAACATTTTATTTGAAAACCGGGCATGGTATCATTTCTCCCCGTACAACGTACGTGATTATAGAAATTGAATCTATGGTATCATGCAACCAACAAGTCCTAAATTGTGCCGGACAATTTTTATGCAGTATTTTCTGACCATTTTAGCCCGTATCACGCATAACTGCTCAGGTACGCATCTATCAACCGTGCCGTTTCGTTCTCGTGAATCCTGACAATCTTTTGTTCACGCATAAAACTTTCGGACGAATCGGAGGCGTGGGCGGCGTTTACCATAACGTTGCTGCCGAATTCGCGGCGTATGGTTCCTGCCGGAGCCTTGAGCGGGTCTGTGGGGCCAAGCACATCCCGGATTTTTTTTACGGCGTTTTCTCCTTCGTACACAACGATCATGCATTTAGCGGCATGGGTTTCGGTCTTGTCGGGACGGTGGCCCGACATAAATTCAACGATTTGATAGAACTGATCGCGGGCATAGGCTGCCCCAAAACTATCGGAAAGTGATTTTTCGACGGTTTCGTCAAGCTGCACCGCAAAGTGCTGCTCAAGAATTTCCCTCGCCTTTTTGCCGAAAATGGGCGACAGTTTGTCTTTCAGCGCGTCTTCGACCGGGCCGTAGAAGTCAAGAGCTTCATCCTGGCACATGTGGTGTATCTTTATCCCTATGATGCGCAGCCCTGTCTGTGAAAACATATCCAGGATTGTACCCGGTCTCGCCGATGCGAAGGCCCAGTTGTCGGGCTTTATTATCACAAGTGTGCGTTCTATTTTTGAGGGGTCGGGGTACTCAATGTTTTCGATGATGTTATCCGATTTTTTTAACAGGTTTACAAAGAGCTTCAGGTTTGCGTCCGCCTCCTCCTTGCTGCGCGGGGTAAGGACGGCGGGCTCAAAAAAGGTGAATTTTTCGGGGTCGTCTTCGGAAACGATTAGGTCGCCGTAAGTGTCGCGTATTGTCTCTCCCGGTATAGAGCTGATGGGTCTGTGTTCCGGGTATAGGTGTCCGCAAATTTCAGCCAGTTTACGGTGGGTGTCTTCCCCGCTGAAAAGCAGGAACAGGGAACGGCGCCGCCTGCCGCCTGAAGGCGCGAGGCTCTGCTCGACATAATCGGCCAGAAAGCTGGGGTTGGGGGCGGCCTGTCTCCGTAACGATTCGGCATAGGCGTCGACGAAGGGTTTATCCGGCGCTATCATCTGCGCGCCAACGAGTTCCAGATCGGAGCGTGTCATCAACCGCGCCAAAAGTCCGCCGGTACGGCTTTTTGCTATGGTGTACGGTGTTATCAGTACATAAGATATGCTGTTCATGTTTATATTATATGACGCAAAACTGGTTACGTCAACGCGGCGCGGTTCGCGGCGCGATTCCGGCGCTTTTCACGCGCATGGTGTGGTCATGGACGCCTAAGTATAACAAACAGCTTTAATTGTGGTAGCGTACATTATGGCTTTGATTGGCGTTATTGATTACGGCGCGGGGAATTTGGGTTCGGTTATGAACGCGCTCAGGCGGCTTGGTGTGGAGGCGCGCTTTGTGCGGGGGCCTGAGGAACTGCTTAAAACAGGGGTGTTTGAAAAAATACTTTTTCCGGGGGACGGGCATTTTGCTTCGGCTATGGCGGCTCTTGACGGGTCTGGTTATGCGGAGGCTGTGCGGGGATGGATTTTGGCGGACAAGCCTTTTTTGGGTATCTGTATTGGCTTACAGCTTTTGTTCGATTCATCTGAGGAGGCCCCGGGTGTGGCGGGGCTTGGGCTTGTTTCCGGGACGGTAAAGAAATTTCCGTGCCGCAAGATTCCACAGATAGGCTGGAACCGGGCCTTTTTACGGCGCAAACATAACGAAACGGGGCTCTTTGGCGCTTTGCCTGATGGGGAGTTTTTTTACTTCATTCATTCTTTTTACGCGGCTCCGGCTGACGATGCGCTCGTTGCGGCGGAGGCGGAGTATTCCCTACGGTACTGCTGCGCGGTTGAGCGTGGGGCTTTGGCCGCCGTACAGTTTCACCCGGAAAAGTCAGGTGAGGCGGGCTTGGCTTTGTTGGAAAATTGGGCGTGTTCGAAGCGAAATGTGGTTGGGGGGGGCGTTGCGGGGGGGCTTGCCACCCCGCAGAGGGGGGTGCTGGAAGACCGCCTAAGCCCGCTTGCGGGCGACGCGGGCTGTAAGCAGGGGGGAGACTTCCCCCCTCCCCCCCCACATCCTGTAAATCATCTGGCAAAGCGGATAATTCCGTGTTTGGACGTGGATGACGGGCGGGTGGTGAAGGGCGTGCGGTTTGCGGGGATTGTGGATGCGGGCGACCCTGTGGAGCTGGCGCGGCGTTACAATGCGGCGGGGGCGGACGAGCTTGTGTTTTTGGACATTGGGGCGTCGTACAAGAGCCGTGATACCCTGCTAGATGTGGTGCGGCGTGTAGCGCGTGAGGTGTTTATTCCGCTATGTGTAGGGGGTGGGGTGCGGTCGCTGGAGGATATGAGGCTTGCGATGGGGGCGGGGGCGGACAAGGTGTCGGTTTGTACTGCGGCGCTGGAGCGGCCTGAGTTGCTGCGTGAGATGGCGGACGCTTACGGGCGGCAATGCGTTGTGTTGTCGCTGGACGCGAAGCGCGTCTCCGCCAAACGTGTGGGGGCGGGGGGGGATGGGGGGAGGCCTCGCTGGAACGCTTTCTCGCATGGCGGGCGGCGGGATACCGGTCTTGACGCGCTGGAATGGGCAGTGAGTGCGGCGGAGTTGGGGGCGGGGGAGATTTTATTGAACTCGATAGACGCTGACGGGACGGCGGCGGGTTATGACCTTGAACTTTGCGCCTCCGTGCTTGAAGCGGTTCCCGTGCCTGTGATAGCTTCCGGCGGGGCGGGTTCTCTCGAACAGATAGCCCGCGCCGCCTCTCTTGCCGATGCCGCTTTGGCCGCCTCGCTGCTGCACTTTGGCAAGGCTACGATACCGGAGATAAAGCGCTTTCTGCGAGAGGCGGGCCTGGAGGTGAGGTAGGGGCAAGCCGCGATAGCGGCTTGCCGCCGTGAGGTTGCGCCGGCGGCGCAACCCACGCGCGGGATGAGGTCTGTACACGATGGCGGTGGCAAGGGGAGGGGGCTCAGAATTTTGAAAAATACTTGATATGACGGTCTTTCTTTGGTACTGTTAACGTACTGAATGGTATTGGAGGGTAATTTTATGAATATCAACTTGAAAGAAGATATAAAACCGATTTCTTATATTAAAACAAACGCATCTGATATGATTGATTATATAAATGATCATAAAAATCCGATAATTGTTACTCAGCATGGGGAGGCGCGGGGAGTTTTGCTGGATGTTGAATCATACCAAAATATGGTTAACGCTTTATCTATTATGAAATTATTACAAGTTTCTGAGAAAGCTATACAGGATGGTAAAATATATGACAATGGAGAAGTTTTCTCAAATATAAGAGCGAAGTTTGAATAGAGTTGTTTGGAAACTTCAGTTTCCGCGCCCACTTCCATTAAAAAACGCAGTTTTGTAAGGCTGAAAGCCTGAAAAACTGCAAGACTGCAAGACTGTGAGACAACCAACCGGGT
>JAIRMP010000235.1 GCA_031258615.1 Spirochaetaceae bacterium
AAGGACAACTCGTAACCCGTTATCTTTCACGCTCAGCGGCTCGCAAGGACAATGACTCAGCTATTGGCGTACGTTCGGTGCAGGCTGGCCTGCCGTATGTTTGGTGCAGGCTGGCCTGCCCTGCCTGCCCTTGAAAAATGTGGAGGCAGCATTTAGAATGAGTCATGCTGCGTGTAGATGAACGCCGGACAGACTGGAAGGATCAGGCGGATGCGTACTATTCCGCGCTGTACGGGGAACTTGACCCGCGGGAGACTGCGGAGCGCTGCAAACTGCCGTTTGACGGGGAAGCGTTCTCCCTGCGGCTGATGGGAAGCGTGTACCGCGCCGCCTTTCCACGCTTTGATCTGATCTGGGCGGCTGAAAAAACGGTTGATGACGAGAGTACGCGGGTGCTGGTACTGCGCTACCTCTGCAAGGGGCGCTGGATCGCTCCGGGCGGAAGGCAGCTTTCGTACAGCGAGATACCGTGGGGGGAACTGTACTTCAGGAATTTTGAAGGACGCTGCATAAAGCGTATCGAGCGCATATTTGGGAACGATCCAGGAAGTTTTTCCGCACTGTTTGAAAAACATAAGAATTTAAAAGGAGGAAGACTCAGCGGCAAAGAGCACGGCTGGCGCTTTGAATTTTTAAACGACATTTTTATGAGCATAATAATCTGGGAAGGGGACGATGAGTTCCCTTCAAAGGCGCAAATTCTGTTTGACGATAACTTCCCGTCCGCCTTCAGCGCGGAAGACATAGCGGTGGCCGGCGATATATGCATCTCGCGGCTCAAAGCCCTGAAAGATAGTAAATGAACCATACCGACGCTTCGAAGCGGGTGCTCGTGTTCACGGGAGGAGGAACGGGCGGGCACATATATCCCGGGCTGGCGGTTGCCGCCGCACTGGAAGATATTTGCGACTGCCGTATAGTCTGGTTCGGCTCCAAGAACGGGGCAGACCGCCTCGTGGTGGAGCGCGCGGGGATGGAATTCAGGGAAATCAGCAGCGGAAAACTTAGGCGTTACTTTTCGTTTAAAAACTTTACCGATATTTTTAGAATCATCGCGGGTTTTTTTTCATCGGCAACGCTGTTAAAAAAATACCGCCCGGCGCTGCTCTTTTCAAAGGGAGGCTTTGTCAGCGTGCCGCCGGTTATGGCGGCCTTTCTGCTGCGCATACCAGTATTTACCCATGAATCGGACTTTAGCCCCGGCCTTGCGACAAGGATAAACGCGCTTTTTGCCAAAAAAATTTTTACAAGCTATCAGCAAACCGCCTCGTTTTTCAGTAAAAAATATTTGGCCAGGATAACGGTAAGCGGAAATCCGGTGCGGCCCAGGTTTTATGCCGCTAACCCTGAAAACGGCCGCTCTTTCCTCGGCATAGGCGCCCGCGAAAGGATACTGCTCGTGCTGGGCGGGAGTCAGGGCGCCTCGGAAATAAACGACCTCGTGGAAACCTGCCTTAACGAAATAACAAAGATTTTTTTTGTTGTACATCAGGCGGGGCCCGGTACGGAAGAAAGGCGGGAGGCGCGTTACGCGAGGCTTCCCTACATCGGGGAAGAGTTGCCTGACATACTGGCGGCCTCCGCGCTGGCGCTGTGCAGGGCCGGGGCGGGGACGATCTGGGAGTGCGCCGCCGCCGGCAAGCCTATGGTGCTTGTGCCGCTTAGCGGCGGATCGACGCGCGGCGATCAGATAGAGAACGCCGGTTTTTTTGAAAAAAAGGGAGCTGCGCGCGTGCTGGTACGGCCCGGCGCGGCGGAACTGCTGGAAACGCTAAAAAGTTTGGCGGAAAACAACGAAAGGCTCACCGCGATGGCTGCGGCTTCCGCTCATATCGGAACCACGCGCGGCGCGCCGATCATAGCGCGGCATATCACCGGGCAGATCCTGGAAGGGTAGGGTAGTGCCGTTTGCGACGCTGGATATTGTTTTTACAATACTGATTTTTATAATAGTTGTACGCGCCGCGCTGCATGGTTTTGTCGAGGAGTTTTTTGGAGCGGCATGGCTGGTAATGGGGCTCGTATTCGCGATCAGTTTTTACCGTCAGGGCGCGGACTTTATCAGGACAAAGGTACTTGGCGGCGTAAAGGTACTGCCTGAGGCGCTGGCCTTTATAGTTTTATTTTTAATTGTATTTGTCGTTGTAAAGATCATTACTTTTATAGTAAAGGATATAATTCAAAAAATAAAACTTGGAGGTCTGGATCACTTTTTTGGCCTCTTATTCGGTATTTTGGAAGGTTTGCTTGCCGTAGCAGTCGTTATTTTCTTGATAAACATTCAGCCCCTGTTTGACAAAAATGATGTTTTAAAAAACAGTATTTACAATCAGTTTTTATCCGGCAATATCAGGAGTGTGCAGGATATGATTACGGAACAAAGGAAGTTTCCGCCGGCTACGGAAGAAACAGGCGGGACGGAGAGGAATTAGTTTGTTTGAGAACATAATAGGGCAGCCGGTTACCGCGCGCCTCCAGGCCGACATTGCCGGCAATGTTCTTGCGCCGTCAATGCTTTTTGCCGGGCCTCCCGCTTCCGGCAAGGGAACGGCGGCGCTGGAAATGGGCCGCGCCTTTTCCTGCGAAACGGAAGGCGCACCGTGGAACTGCCGCTGCCAGGCCTGCGCCCGCCACAGAATGCTTTTACACGATGATCTTGTCGTGTTGGGACCCCGCCCCTTTTCCGCTGAAATTGCGGCCGCCCGGAACGCGCTGCTGCGCGATCCTTCCGCCGCATCTTCAAAGACTCTGTTTTTCCGCGCGGTTCGCAAGTTGCAGCTCCGTTTTTCGCCTGTGGTGTGGGCGGATGATCCAAAGATTACAAAGCTGAACGGCATACTGGAAATGCTGTCGGAAAAAATGGACGATCTTAACCTGCTGCGCGGAGGGGAATCGGACCCCGAAAAACTTTCCAAACTCTGCGACGCTGTGATCAAAAATACGCAAAAGCTCGAAGCGGAAGGGATAGCGGACGCTATACCGGTCTCCCACATACGCAACGCCGCTTACTGGCTGCACATAGCGCCCTCCGGCAAACGTAAACTGCTCGTGATAGAGAACGCGGATCGTATGCAGGATGCGGCGCGGAATTCCCTGTTAAAAATCCTGGAGGAGCCGCCTGAAACCGGCGCGATAATACTCTGTACTTCCAGGCCGGAAACCTTGCTGCCTACAATTCTGTCGAGGCTGCGGCACTACAGTTTTCCCCGGCGCGGAGAAGCGGCGGACGCCGAGGTTGTGCGCCGCGTGTTCAAGGACAGCGCGGACTCAATTCCCGCCCACAACAAGTCCGAAAGCGGCATTACATCCTATCTTGACACGTTTTTGCCCGCTTCAAAGACCGTTTTGTACCCGGCGGCGGCCCTTTTTTGGGCGTCCGTAGCGTTTGCCATCACGGTTAAGCTGCGCGGGAAGGGCGTTTCGGACGATGAACTGCCGCCTGTGGTGCTGACCATAGGGCGGCATTGCGCGCCTTTGGCGGAGGCTGCCGGGCTTGGGAAGGTCTGTACGAGCGTGAAGAGTCTCTGCGCCGCCGTTATCGCGGCTGCCGGCGGCTTTGAAGTGCGCGGTACGTTCAGCGTTTTTTTGGGGCTGCTCTGTACGGGCCTCTCGGAGGCGCTCTCTTCTATGCGGGGCGATACAATCTGCGTAGCGTACCGCCGTATCCTGTCAAAGCACGCCGAAGACGCGCGCGTGGCGGTTGATATTTTTAATCAGAGTCCGGCAATGGTTCTGGAAAGTTTCTACGGCTCGTTGATACAAAATCTGGCGACGCTATGACAAATTATATACGGAACGCGTTAAAAAAACTGGACAAACTTACTTACGATCAACTGCGGGAAATCCTGCTGATGGCGGAAAACGATTTGGAAACGTACCGCGAGGTGTTGGTATCCGTGGTAAAGGGTATTCTGGTATGCGACAAGCACCATACGCTTATCCTGACGAATCCTCACGCGGAACGGCTCCTCGAGATAGACGCATGGATGGAAGGCTGCGAAGTTGTCTGGGTGCTGATTCACAACAGGGAGATCGGCAATTTTTTGCAGGAAACCCTGAACATGGGTTACCGCGTTGATGACAAAGAATTCTTTACAAACGAAAAGGGCGTACAGCGTCTGCTCAGTATCAGCGTACTGCCGCTTGTGGACAGGAAGAGGGGGATGGGGCAGGTAACCGGCTCGCTCATTACGGTTGAGGATATTACCGAAAAACGTCTGCGCGAGGTCAGGCTAAGGCAGGCGGAAAATCTTGCCAGCCTTACCACCGTCGCCGCGGGAGTGGCGCACGAAATAAAGAATCCTCTCGGTTCCATGTCTATACATGTCCAGCTTATACAAAAGTTGTTGGACCACGCGATGGATGATCTTAAAAAAGACGAAACCGAAAATCATGGCGACAGCGTTTCCGTCTCTTACATAAAGTTCAGCAAACATATCAGCACCGTAAACGAAGAAATACAGCGCCTGAATAAAATAGTTGTGGATTTTTTGTTCGCGATACGCCCGATAGAAATATTTCCGGTAAAGTCGGATATTAACAGGCTGATAAAAGATGTTGTTAGATTTGTTCATTATGAGATGAAAGAGGCCGGAATAAAGTATAAATTAAAACTTGAAAAAAATATCCCGATGATAGAGATTGATAAAAGGTACATCAAACAGGTGATGTTAAACCTTATAAAGAACGCGATTGAGAGTATACCGGATTCTGGCGGTATGATTACCATAATCACGGAATCGGACGAGCAGCAGATAAAAATCCATGTTATGGATAACGGTCCCGGCATAAAGGAATCGGACAAGGGCAGGATATTTGAACCGTACTTTACCACAAAGGTAAAAGGTTCAGGTTTGGGTTTAACGCTCGTGTTTAAGATTGTCCGCGAACATTCAGGCGATATATGCGTAACTTCAGAGCCGGGTGAAGGCGCCTGCTTTACAATTACGCTGCCTCTGCCCCAGCAGGACAAGCGCCTGCTGGGGCACGAATCTTTTAATTATGTTGTGTGAAAGGGGTTTATGTACAAAAAACTGATAGTTGATTCGGGAAAACAAATGTTGAATTCCGGCCTAACTGTAGAAACGTGGGGCAACATCAGCGCAAGGGACGCCGGTACAGGGCTCGTCTACCTTACGCCTGGCGCTATAGGAAAGCCGTGCCTGTTGGAACAGAGCCAGATCGATTCTATGCGCGGCTTTGCCCGCACTTGTTACAAACTGTAACGGTAATGAAGCAGTTTATAAAAAACCTGACCGCCGCGCCGCTGTCTCTCTGTGAAAGCGCCAAATCTTTCCTGCAAAGCGGTTTTTGGGGAGAGTTTAAGGCGTCGTTCTCGTGGACGCCGTTTGCGTTCCGTGTCGTCTGGGAAAACGGCGAAGAAAAAACTCTGCTGGCGCTGTACAGGCCGCTCGTGATGGGTATGGGTTTTGCCTATGCGCCGTGGGGGCCTGAACTGCCGGACGGTTTCCCTGCGGACGATGAGGCGCGGACCTGCGCCCTGCGCGAAACGGCGGAGGCGCTACGTACATTCTTGCCGCAAAGTACCGCCTTTGTCCGCTTTGATCCGGATTGGTTTAGCTGTGAAAATGAGCCCAGACCGGCGATCCTGCGCCCGTTTACCCGCGCCTCTTCCGATATTCAGCCGCCGGATACGGTAATTATCGACTTAAACCAAACGGACGATCAAATTTTGGCGGGGATGAAACCCAAATGGCGTTACAATGTAAGGCTTGGCTGTAAAAAAACGCGCGTGTTTAGGGCGGACGCGGACGGTTTGGACACGTTTTACGATCTTTTTACCCGCACGGCGCGCCGGGACGGTATCGCCATACACGGAATCGGCTACTACAAACGGCTTTTCGAGGCGGCAGCCGTCAAAACCGGGCTCGATCTGCGGCTTTACCTTGCCGAGGTGGAAGGTCTGCCGCTTGCCGGCATCGTTACGCTGTTCCGGGGGAAGACGGCTACCTACCTTTACGGCGCGTCCTCAGGCGAAAAGCGCAACCTGATGGCTGCCTACGCGCTGCAATGGCAGGCTATCCGGGACGCGAAGGAGGCGCGCTGTGCCGCCTACGACCTGTTCGGCATCCCGCCGGACGCCTCGCCCGTTCATCCTATGGCCGGGCTGTACCTGTTCAAGACCGGTTTTGGGGGACGCATCGTACACAGGCCGGGAAGCTGGGACTATGCGTACAAACACATGACCGCCCACCTTTTCGGCGCAGCCGAAAAGGTACGGAAAGCGCTGTTCGACGCCCGTAAACGAAGGGGCAGGGGGGGGGGGGGGGTAAACCACGCCTCACTTCACGCTGAAATAGAGCGTAAAGACTGAGACGCAGGCGCATATAGCGAGCAGGACGGTGTCGCGCGCCTTCCATTTGAACGTAACTGTCACTGGAAATACGCCGTCGAACCCTCTGGAAACCATCGCCAAAGATACCTTCTGTGAGCGGAACACGGCCCGCGCGGTTGTCGTCGCAAACACCGCCGCAAACGAGCGCCACAAGCGGAATGTACCGCTTTCAGGCGCGCGCAGCCGCATCGATACCAGCATGACCCGGACGCGCTCGGCGAGCAGGAATATATACCTGTAGCTCAGTATAAAGAGCGATACCAGTTTTTCCGGCGCCTTTAGTTTTGTCATCGACGATGCCAGCGCGCTTACGCTCATCGGGATTATAAAGATCATGTACAAAAGCGCCGCCGCGTTGATCCGCAGCGTGTAGATCACCGCGCTCTCCATGCTGAAACCGAACGGGACGGTAAGCCAGAGCGCCGCCGTCATCGTGTTTACCGGTATCAGGCGGAGGAATGTTACCCGCAATTCCCGCGATAGCGGTAGCAGGCAGAGTAAGATGGCAGCGGACAGAGCCGCCGCGCTCGTCGTGTAAACCGCCGCCACGATCAGCAGCGCCGCCGAGAGGAAACGACAGCGCTTGTCTATAGGGTACAAAAAGTCTTTTTTGTACTCCAGCCGGTCAAGATACATACTGCGGCGCCGTTTTTGAAAGAAAGGCTACGGTAAAGGCGGATATTACGCCCTCCACCGCGGCAAGCGGCAGGTTGGCGGCAAACAGCAGCGCCGCGGTCGCGCCCAGTTCCATATCAGAGAAGAATAGCGCGGCGCATACGAGCACGGTCCCGGTCAGCACGGAGGTGAATCCGGCGGCAAACGCTGGCAGGAAGCCGAGTTTGGCCGGAATTCGCGGGAGTATCGCACGGTATACGCCGCTCCCCGCCAGCGCCGCCGTCCCCATCACGGTCGTGTTTACCCCAAGCGACAGAAGCCCGCCAAACTGAAACAGGATTCCCTGCAACAACAGCGCGATGAACAGGGCAGGCACGGCGCTCCAGCCGAGCATGACCCCGGCAAGACCGAGCAGGGTGAGGTGTATGCTGGACGGTCCCAGCGGTACGTGGACGAGGGACGCCAGGAATAGCGCCGCCGAAACGAGCGCCGTTTCCGGCAGTTTCTCCGTTTGGGTCTTTTTCAGTCCCGCCGCCAGACCTCCCGCCGCGAGCGCCCAGCCGGCCGCAAGGACGGGAGGGGACAGTATCCCTTCACTTATGTGCATAGTCCGCCCCTACTTTTTTGAGTTTTCTTCCTGCCAAATACCAAAACGCAAAGACATTGCAAATGAGGCTCAAGCCCAATACGATTGCTATGTACATAGGCAAGGTCCCGGCAGATGCCGGAGCGTGCGCCTCCTCCTTCGTCTTCGCCGCTCCCTGTCCTGCCCCTCCTGCCACCGTAACGATTATCTCCCCCTTATGCCCCATTCCGTCCTCCGCCGTCAGCCGCCAGTCGCCGTCCTCAAAAGGGATAAAGTTAAAATAACCGTCTCTATCGGCTATTGTTTCCTGAACCGTAACATCCGGCCTGGATGGGGAGTAGACCTTAACTTTGGCAAACAGCATGGGTTCGCCGTCCGTATACCCAAACTTCACGGTGCGGACATCCGTCCGGCCGGTTACATCGGAGACATCCACACCGTGAGCGAAAACGGCGGCGGGGGAAAAAACGGCCGCCGCAAGAAACGAGCAAACAACAAGACACTTCATACCGTTCCTCTTTTCCTGGTTTACTTTACCGCAAAGAGCAATGTTGCCGCCGGATTTTCTTCGTCGGTTTCCTGAGAGTTTACTTTCTGTACCTCCCGCGCGCGGAAAATCCACACCACGGGTTTCCCAATATCGGGGTGGTTTAACTTAAAGGATATCTCCCCGTTATTGTCGGTCCTTCTTCCGGTAGAAACCCATGCGTCTATGGTCCGGTAATCATAATAATCATAAGTCGCTTTTACTTCCGCGTTTGGAAGCGGTTTACCCCGGTAAAGCACCCTAAGTTTTATCGTTGAATCCCTCGCCATGCCGGCGGGGTTATCAAGGGGAACGATTTCTATATCATGGCCGAGCGGCGTACTGAAAGTCCGGTCGGCCTTGCTAGGATTAAGGTAGTATTTACCCCATTTTGAAAAATAATTAGTTTTGACAATTGATTTCCCCGGATTTGCCGCCGCAGCCCGGCGTTTATCCATGCCGACGCGGGTTCCGTCCGAAAAGGTGGTCGTATATCCGCCTATGCTCCTGAAAACGGCGATGGCAAGATTATTATCCGTCAGGGTATATTTCCCTTCATACCAAAGACGGTCCTTGTTTTCTGTCAAGGGGAGGTTTGAGCCTTTGATTCCATTCTTGTACACATACATCTCAACAGCGTCGAGTCCTTCGAGTTCCTCACCTACCAGGTTGTAGTGGGACGAAATACCAAAAAACGTAACGGTATCCCCTGATTTATAATCTTTTGAGGTATTATCGGGGATGATGGTGGTCTCATGGGCAAACGCGAAACCCGCTGTAACAAGAACCATAGCGGACAAACAAAATAATTTTTTCATTACAAACTCCTAATAACAAATGGGGAAAACAGCATACCCCGCCTTAAGGCAAAGTATGTTGTTTTCATGCTGAAGTTTTGGAACAGCCTCACTTTACCGCGAAAACCAGCGTCGCCTTGAGGTTGTCCTCATCAACATCCGCTTGGGATGACTTCCTCATATCGCCGGCCTGGAAGATCCACATTACCGGTTTTTTCATGTTGATATGATCAAGCCTAAACGTAACTTCCCCGTTAGCATCGGTTTTTTCTGTGTGCGCCCAGGCGTCCATTGTGTGATAATCGTAGTAATCCCAGCTTGCCTTGACCTCCCCGGTCCAGGGCTGCCCTTTGTAAAGAACGCGGAGCTTCATCC
Organism: Spirochaetaceae bacterium; assembly: GCA_031258615.1. GTDB lineage: Bacteria > Spirochaetota > Spirochaetia > Treponematales > Breznakiellaceae > JAIRMY01. The sequence continues at coordinate 9,255 of JAIRMP010000235.1, forward strand.
GTGAGTTCCGTTTCATGTCGGCGGGGTTGTTGAGGGGTACAATCTCAAAATCAAACCCCAGGGGCCGGTCGAATGTCTTGTCGTTCTTGTTCGGATTAAGGTAAAGTTTTCCCCATTTGGTAAAATAGCGGCTTGTTTGAACCGTTTTTCCCGGATTGGCGGCCAGAACCTCGCTCCTCTTGCCATCGGCGTAGCCGCCGTCTGTCAGGATAGAATAAAAGCCGCCTATGCTCCTGAAAACCGCAATCACCGGCGTGTCGTCGGTTAAGCGGTAGTTCCCCTCATACCAGACCCGGTCCTTGTTTGCTTCCAGCGGGATGTTTGCGCCCCTTGCGCCGTTTTTGTAAACGTACATTTCCACGGTCTCGGGCGACTCGATTTCCTCGCCCACCGCGAAATAGTGGGACGAAATACCAACCAGAGTGGCGGTGTCTCCCGCCTTGTAGTCTTTTGATGAATCACCGGGAATGATAAACGTCTCATGGGCAGAGGCGAAACCGGCAAATACGAGGCTCATACAGAGCAGACAAAAAGTTTTTTTCATGACAAAACTCCTTGAGAAAATAATTGGTCTTCAATACCGAAAACCGTTGTGCGTAGGAGTTCATCTCCGTTTCAGGCGTTCTTTCACAGAACAGGCGGGAACAGCTTCATGCTGTTGATTCCATTAAACCACATCCCCCTCAGTTCCGTCAAGCATTTTGCGGAGGAACGCGACCCCAGCGCGCGCTTCGGCCTGGAGTTTGCGGAGAAAGCGCGCAGCGCTTGCGCAGCAAACTCCGGAGACAACCGCGTAGCGGTTGTCCAGCCTGCACCAAACGTACGCCAATGGCAGAGGAGTCGTCCTTGTCATTCACCGAGCGTGAAAGAGGGCTGGTCTGCGCCGCAGGCAGGCAGGCAGGCAGGCGGGTTACGCGCTTCGGCCTGGAGTTTGCGGTAAGCCAGCCGCCTTGCGGCGGCTGAGGCCATCGACCCGCGTGTGGGTTGTGCCGCTGGCACAACCGCACAGCGGCAAGCCGCAAGCGGCTTGAGGCGCAAACTCCGGAGACAACCGCTACGCGGTTGTCCAGCGTAGGCAGGGCAGTAATTCAGGTAAAGAAACCTATAATTCGAGAGATGCGGACAATTGTTAAAAGTTATTTTTAATAGTACCATTACAACCAGGAGGAAAAATGGAAACGGAAAAAAACACCGCCCAGGAAAGGGACAATACCTCTTGGCACCCGGCTTTTCTGGAAGCCATCAAAGCCGAACTCGAACAATATAGTGACATCCTTGAATTTACACCGGAGTACCAACTCACCAAAGAGCCGCTCCGTATTGACGTGGTCATCGTAAAGAAACTAAAAAACGTACCTATCAAAAAGAGCATTGCCGCCATATTCAGGAAGTACAATCTTATAGAGTACAAATCCCCTTCCGACTA
>JAIRMP010000259.1 GCA_031258615.1 Spirochaetaceae bacterium
TAGGACACCAACTCGCCCACCGTGAGTCCGGCGGGAGACTGCGGGGACTGCGGCAGTATCGCCATCCTCCGCGCAACTTCCCTAGTAGGCAACTTTTGTATGTCGTCGCCGTTCAGGTAAACAAAACCATTCTTCGGCTTTAAGATACGTCCCGCCGCCTTCAACAGGGTGGACTTCCCGCAGCCGTTCGGGCCTATGATGGCGGTAATTTTTCCACAGGGGATACGCATATCCAGATCGTCTATCACAAGATTATTTTCGTAAGCAACCGCCAAATTTTCCGTAGTAATACTGTTCATGTTTTACACCCTGTTACTGCCTGTTATAAATAAGGAGATAGAGAAAGTACGGAGCGCCTATTATCGCCACCATGATGCCGGTGGGAATCTCCTGCGGCTGTACTATGACCCGAGCGGCGGTATCCGCCTTCCGGGGATACCCCGCTGATGTTAAAGTGGCTGGCGCAGAAAAACCATCCCGATATTTTTACCTATTCTATCGAAAATGAAATCAAGGACTACTACAAAAAGCACTATGCCTATGAGCTTAACGATGACGAGGTAAACTTCATTCTGAATCCCGCGGCAGCCGCGGCGGCAGGCTATACTACGGGAAGGTAAAATCAAGGAAAAGTTGGGTTGGAGGGTGGCGTTCACCCCCCACCTCTAAACAATATCCTTGAACATGGACTCTATCACTCCTTTGGAGACAGCGCCGTTCTTGCGTCCGGTCATGCCGCCGTCTTTGTACACGATTAGGGTGGGAGTTGACATTATCTGCAACTTTTCCGTCAACCCCTTCTCCTCGTCCACGTTTACCGCTCCTATTTTAAGCCGCCCCGCGTATTTCAGCGCCAGTTGGTCGAGCAATGGGGACACAAACTTGCAGTGCTTGCACCAGGGCGCCCAAAAATAGACGAGCGCCGGAACAGATGAACGCAGGATTTCCGCCTCAAAATTGAGAGCGTTTATCACGGTCTTTTCACCGGAAGAGGGCGTATACTCCGGCAGAGGCGGGGGCGTGGATGGAGACTGCCGGGGCGGGGTAGAGTACCGTTCCGCCGTGATGTTGAAACCCGGCGGGATGGGCGGGATAATAGAAGCCTCACGCGGCGTGTCGAGTTGGGGAATCCAGTCGTAGGGAACACGGTAGGCGCGGTATACCATGTTCGGAAATCCGCCTAGTTTGCGGGAATAGTAAGGGTTGATATACTCCCACACCGTTTCGTAAGCGGGGGTAACTTCAAACAGCCTGCCGTCCGAGCCTTCGGTAATCAGCGTATTACCGTTAGGAAGCCGCTGCGCGGAACTGATGTAGGGGCTGTAAAAGCGGTAATTGTCCGCATAACCCGCCTTTTGCGCCGTGTACTCCCACACGATTTCAAGCGTAACGGGGTTAAACTCGATGACGCGCGAAAAATCACGGCGTTTGTCGTTGATGCCGTAAACGGAGGTAGCGGACGGAGCGCCGTAACCACCCCAGCCGCCGTTGTCGAACACAAGCAAGTTGCCTTCGCCCGGAAGCCCGCGCGGTATGAGATGCAGGTGGTGCTGACCTATAATCCAGCCCAGCCTTCCAAGCGCCCCGTCTGATACAAAGTCTGGGCCTATGCGCCAGACAATTTTTCCGGTTTTCTTGTCTGTAATCGCAAGTATGTTCGCGTTCCGCGCATCCCAGATCAGGTTATCGGGGTGAAAGCGTTCATCACCTGAGTCATACCACCTGTTTGGGCCGAGCGTGGAAAGCGAATTGATGTGCAGCCAGTCGCCCCGTCCGCTCGTAACCATAGACGGGTCTCGGAACAGCAGGTTTTTTGCCGTCTCGTCAAAGCCAAGTTCGTCAAAATGTTCGGACGGCAGCCAGTCCCAAAGGACATTCCCATCCCAGTCAACCTCGATAAAACGGTCGTCAAGCAGCGGTTTGTCCGATATTGCGCCGTTTTGAATGTCCTTGTGAACCAAAATCAGCGTGTTTCCGCCATCGCTGCGGGGGAGGCTGCCGGGCGCGTAGTAACCCGTTGACGAGCCTTCCCTCTGAAAGTCGTGGTGCTGGCGGGCTGTGTAGGCGGGCGCCGCGTCCGGGTCTTCGGTATATTCATTTTTGTCGAATTTCCAGACGATGTTTCCGTCCCAGTCAACCTGAACAAGGTCAAGCTGATCCTGAAAACCATAGCGTGGATTTCGCGCGCCGGAAGAACCGAGTACAAAACCGCCCGGCAGTATTTTGTTCGGAAATCCGTCAAGCCCCGCCCAGAGTTGAACCTCGTTTCCCCTCATGTCGATGAGCAGCGCCCCCTTTGCGGACGGGAAAACCGTGTAGCCATTCCATGCTCTTTCGGCGTGGTAAAGCGTCGTTCCCGCCGGATAGATGCTGGGATGTCCCATAGTTACTCCTCCTTTTTACTCGCCGGCCTAACCTTCCGCTCACCGGAATTAATCACGCAGAAATTTGAAAGTTCCCCTGTGGATACTATTTCCGCGCGGAACGGGTCTTCTACGAGGCCGCGCGGGTTTGGATCTATGCCCGCGATGACCGTTACCTTGCCGCCGGGTCCCGCCGGAGCGCCCGGAACCCTAAAACGGCTCACGTTTAGCGGCTCAACTTCGGTCTCGTCCGGACTTGGAAGCTGGGGAATCCAGTCGTAGGGGACGCGGTACGCGCGGTAAATGCTGTTGCGCACAAGGCCGTTTTTCGTGGTCGTGTACGGCGTGATGTATTCCCATACGGTTTTGTGCTCCGCCGTAACCTCAAAGAGCCGCCCGTTGCACGCTTCGGTAACAAGCGTGTTTCCATTGGCCAGGCGTTGGGCGGAACTGAAAAACGGACTATAAAACTTGTACGAATCGAGCGGCTCAACATGACCCGCTTCGGCAGGCGTGTACTGCCATACCAGTTCCAGCGTAAGCGGATCAAATTCCAGCACACGGGAATAGTCCCGCCGCTTGTTTGCGGCGCCATAGCGGGAAACCCCGTTAGGCGCGCCGTACCCCGCCCAGCCCCCGTTGTCAAAAACGAGGACATTTCCCGCCCCCGGCAAACCCGCAGGTATCAGATGGGCGTGATTCGGGCCTATAATCTGCCCAAACGGAACGTCATTGTAATCCGGCCCAAGCCGCCAGACCACCTCTCCTGTTTTTTTGCTGATAATCGCCAGAATATTGACGTTTCTGCCGCTGAAAATGATGTTATCAGGATGAAAACGTCCGTCCCCGCCGTCATAGCGCCTGTTGGCCCCCAGAGTCGAAATAGCATTGATGGCAAACCAGAAACCCTTCCCCCCGTGTGAAAGCCGCCCGGACGGCAGCCGGTATATCACATTTTTGGCATCCTCGCCAAAGCCGAATTCCTCAAAATGGTCCGCCGCGTTCCAGCGCCAAATTATCCTGCCGTCCCCGTCAACTTCGATGATGCTGTTGTCGAGCAGAACCTTGCCGGAAACCGCAGGATCGTACACATCGCGGTTTACCAGAATGAGCGCGCCGCCGCCCTCAAGCTTAGGCGCCGCCCCCGGAGCGTAGTAACCGGCGCTAAAGCCTTCTGCCTCATAGTCATGATGCTGCCGCGCCATCCAGCGGGGAGCTTCTCCCCCATCCGCGATGTACTCGTTCCTCTCAAAACTCCGGCGCGTGTTTCCGTCCCAGTCAACCTGAACAAGGTCGTAGTTGTCAAACGGGAAGGCCTCCCCGCCACGGCGGCCTGTGCTTCCCATCACAAAACCCCCGGGCAGTACTCTTGCCGGCTCTCCATGCAGCCCCTTCCACAGCCTGACCTCCCTGCCGTTCATGTCGATGAGCAGCGTCCCCTGCGGCGCGGGATATACGGTGTAGCCCGAATACGCCGCCTCTCTGTTGTAAATTGTTACCCCAGTGGGGTATATCGTTGGATGTCCCATACGCCTCTCCTATTGGAACTCCCCCCTGCCCGGAAAGGTGGATTTTAGAGCGCCGGTATCCACATACTTGCGAAGGTCATACGGGTATTTGACAACCTTGTTCTCCTCCGCCCACACGTACAGACTTTCGAGCGCGTCAAATATTTGCTGGTCAAACTCAATGTAGTTTACGTTGTTCCGTATATTGAGCAAGGTTTGTTCAACCGGCGTGGACGAGGCTTTTTGGATGATTTCCGCCGCTCTCTGCGGGTTCGCGGCGATAAAATCAAAGATTTCCTGCATAGATTTAAGGTATTTTTCCGCCGCGCTTTGGCGTCCGGTCAAAAACTGTTCAGTAGCGACCGCAAGGCTCAAGGTGGGAGCGCCCACCGCGCTCAAATCCGCGATTACATGAACGCCTTCGATGTTGTTTAGCGCTTCGGCGGGGCGGGCGTTGGCCCACATGGCAACAGCGTCGCCGTTTTTAAGCAGAACGACCCCTTCCATCGTGGCATCCACCGGCAAAAAGTGCACCGTTTCGAGCGCGACTCCGCTGGAAGTGAGCGTTTTGGCATGCCAGTATTCCTCCACCGTGCCGAGCCGCGTAACGACAGGCTTTCCCGCGAGGTCGGACGGGGCGCGGATGCCGGCGCCCTGCGCGTACAGCTTCCACGAATCGAGCGCTCCTTCGCCAAGGCCGGTGAATATTCTAAGCGGCGTTTCAGGCGAGCCGCCCAGTCTGTTCAACACGGCAAAGTCCGCGCCAAAGCCTATGTCCATTGAGCCGGTCGTAACCGAGTCAATCGTGTTGATACCAGCGGCAAACGAGGCTATCTCCGCCTCAAGGCCGTTTTTGGCAAAGATGCCTTCTGAAACGCCTATGTCCGCGGCGTAGGCGGATATGCTGTCCGTCATAACCCCAAGTCGGATTTTTTCCAGCCCGCCGCCGGCAGCCGCGTTCTGTTTTTTCGAGCATCCCGCGCCCAAAAACGCGAAAGCCGCCGAAACAACGATCAGTGAAACCGTAAGTTTCTTCATAATTTTCAACTCCTCTCAGTAAAAAACTGATTTAAAAAATTATTTCCGGTCTGTAACGCCAAAACGCGCCAGCGCGGTTCGTCCAAAGAAGCGCAGAAAGCGGTCGGAGAAATAACCGGTTAAACCCAGTGTTACAATGCCCACAAAAATCCAGTCGGTTCTGAAATACAGGCGGGATGTGTATATCAGGTAGCCTATACCCTTCTGCGCGGCAAGCATCTCGGCGGCCACGATGGACACGATGGCGCCGCTCAAGCCCAGCCTGATTCCTGTAAATATATGCGGCACGGACGCGGGAATCGTTACGGTAAAGAAAATCTGCGCCGGGGACGCGCCCTGCGACAGCGCCGCCTGTATCAAAGTCTGATTTATGCCGGTAACGCCCGCTATCGTGTTGATGATAACCGGAAACATCGTGGCGTAGATTATGATGGCGATCTTGGACTCCTCACCCACGCCGAACCACATCAAAAACAGCGTCAAAAAACCTATAGCCGGAATGAACCGGAAAAAGTTGATGAACGGTTCGAACACACGCCTTACCGTGCCAAACTGACCTATTAAAAGGCCAATCGGGATGGCTGCGGCAATTCCTAAAAACCAGCCTGTAAAAATCCGCAAAAAACTAATCCCTATATACTGGAACAGTATGCCGCTTACGACAATTTCTTTGCCGCCGAGCACTGTTGCGACCGGACCCGGCAAAAATTCCGAATGGTTTACCACCGATGCGATCTGCCACACGAGCAACAGCAGCCCCCATGTAATAAAACCCCGGTTTGACAAAAAATCCCATGTTTTTAGAACAAAATTTTTCATTTTTACCCCTTATAACTTCATAATCAAACGGCACCGCCGCCGCTAAATCGTATATTCAATATCAAAAAATCCCTGAATACGCTGGATGAGCGCGGCATTTTCCGGCGACGACAGATTTCGCGGGTAAGGCTCGCCTACGGTAATCGTGTCCATGATCCTCGCGTTGGGTGAACGCGACATGATGCTGATTTTTTGCCCCAGATACACCGCCTCCTGAATATCGTGCGTAACGAACAGTATCGTTTTGCTGGTTTCCTGCCATATTTTTATCAATTCGTTCTGCATCAACTTGCGGGTCTGGGCATCCAGCGCGCCAAACGGCTCGTCCATCAACAGAATCTTTGGGTTGTTCGCCATGCTGCGGGCAATCTGGACGCGCTGTTTCATGCCGCCGGAAAGCTCCTTGGGTAATTTTTTTTCATGCCCCTCAAGGCCAACCAATTCAATGCAGCGCCTAACCGTGTTATTCCGTTCCGCGGACGGCGTTTTCCTGATTTTTAGCCCGTATTCCACGTTTTTCCAAACAGAGAGCCATGAAAAAATCGCCGAATCCGCATTCTGAAACACGACCCCCCGATCAAAACCGGGTTTGACAACCGGCCGCGAATCCACCAAAACCCGTCCCGATGATTTTTCGATAAAACCGGCGATAATATTGAGCAGCGTTGACTTGCCGCAGCCGCTCCAGCCCAGAAATATATGAAATTCCCCCTCCGCAATGCCTAAATTAACGTCCCTTAGGATGTAAACAGGTTCTTTTCCGCCCGTTTTATCCCGCGGATTTTCGACAGCCGCATAAGTCTTCGACAAGTTCTCAATCTGGATAATAGCCATACGCCAACTCCTTGAACGGTCATCCGTCCAAAACATATTATACACATAGAGTAAATAGGAATTAAAATCTTGTCAAGGCCCCCAAAAGGTGACGGGTGTACCAAATTTTTCCGTGTAATTATGCGGTGGAAAGCAAAGGTTCTACACATTCAAACCAAAGATTACCGGCGTGTTTAGCTCTGAGTGTTTAGCTCTGAGGCTCAGCAAATAGCGGAACCATAGGTTCCGATGGCGTTAGTTTCATCCCACCTCATACCGGCCTGTTTGCACCGCCTTTGTACCACGACCTTGTTTCCACTTTCTATCGGACCACTTCCCACATAATACCCCTGCTTCCTATACTCCCCGTAATCTATTTTTTCACGGTTATTATTCACATATCCGTAGAGGTTTGGCACTCCTGTCGGCAGACTTCGCCCTTTATACTCCACAAGCCGTTCCAACAGTTCCTCTGTTTTGCTTTCCTTCGCCAGACCTATTATCTCTTTTGCCCACGGCTCATACCGC
>JAIRMP010000099.1 GCA_031258615.1 Spirochaetaceae bacterium
CCGAATTCGGCCCCATAATTGCCTGTAGGCCTGCGGTCTATCGTTATGGTTGCCATACCTTTCATTGTTCGTTTAGTATAGACAACATTAAAAAAACTGTCAAGAAGAATGTCAAGGCGCAATTAAAATGTCCTCCTCTTGACATCATGCGGCATTGTTGCGGATATTGGGGAGATGCCGGAGCATTACGATGATGTACTGGAGCCGGAGATCCGCCCGAATACAGGAGGCGGGGAATCGCAAGCGTCTTACAGCCGCGTTCAGCCGGGTTTTACTTTCCAAAAACAAAGGCTTAAATCTTTTGGAGTTTGCGGTAAGCCAGCCGCTAGGCTGGCGGCGCAAACTCCGGAGACAACCGCGCAGCGGTTGTCCAGCCGCAGGCTTGCACGCTGAGTGTGAAAGAGGCCAGCCTGCGCCGTAGGCAGGCAGGCGGGTTTCACTCTTCACTATTAACTCCGCCCGGCGGGGGCTACTCTATCAGCAGTTCTATTTCTTTTGACGCGCCCATGTAGCGATCGCTGCCCGGGAAGACGATGTTGACAAGGTAGCTGCCTTTGGCGGCGGGCGGGGCCGCAAGCGGGACGCCGCTGTCCCTGTCAAAGTAATAGAATTCGAGCGGAGGCCCTTCAGCCGGTTCGGTGACGGCTACAGCCGCCTTGGGGCTGCCGTCGTAAGATGAGCGCTGAACCGGATCGGCGACGATCGAGATGAAGGCCTTTTGGATGTTGTATTCTATTTTGACGGGCTTTCCCTGTTTATAGCCGTTTCCCGCCGGGCGCTCTATTCTGACATAGTACGTGCCTATGCTTTCCGGCGCGGCGCTATCGCCGTTCACCCCCCGTTCAAAGTCGGCTTCCGAAACAAAGTACGTGATTACAGGGCGCGGCGCGTCCTCCGCAGCCGTCGTAACCTCCACCGGCTGCGCCTGTCCGTTGTACTGGCTGTGTTGGTATGTCGCGGATGTGATTATAGGCGCTTCTTTCTCCCTTTGGCAGGAAAAAACCAGCGGAACCGCAATGAAAAATATAATTGGCAAACGTTTTACCATGATCCGATAGTACCGTATTCCGCCGCGTTGCGCCACAGGCAGGGAAGCCGGCTAACCTGACGCCGCCTCCGGCAGTTTGCCGGAGGCGGCGCCGAGCTGGCCGCAGGCGCCGCAGACACCGCGCCCCTTTTCACGGCGGAGGATGGTTTTCAGGCCAAATCCTTCCAGAGCGGCGCAAAAGCGGTCCAGTTCCGCGGCGGACGGTTCTCTGAGTGGAACGCCTTCAAAGTGAAGTCCGTCCACAGGATTCCAGGGGATAAGGTTTACCACCACGTCCAGGCCCTCCGCGAAGGCGGCCATAGCGGAGGCGTCATCCCCGCCTAAGTTTATACCGCCCAGCAGGACGGCCTCCAGGGTTATGCGCCTCCTCCACCGCCTCTGGTGGCGGAGGAGGACATCTTTCAGCCTGGGAAGCGGGTTTGCGGCGCTCACCGGCATGAGCCGCCTGCGAAGTTCTTCGCGGGCGGTGGTGATAGAGACGGCAAGACGGACGGCGGGTCCTTCAACGGCGAGGCTCTCTATGCCGTCAACAAGGCCGCAGGTAGACACGGTAACGCGGCGCGGCGACATCGTCCGGCAGAGTACGTCGAGGGAGCGGCGCAGTTCCTGAAGGTTTAGCAGCGGCTCGCCCATGCCCATAAACACGATGTTGGCAATGTCTGGGTAAAACTTGCGTATGTGGTAAAACTGTTCGGTAATTTCGGCGCTGTCCAGATTCCGTGTAAGGCCCATGAGCCCGGTTTTGCAGAAAACGCAGCCCATCGCGCAGCCAAGCTGGGTGGAAAGGCAGGCGGTACGCCGTCCGGCCCCGTCTGTAAGGACCACAGCCTCGACTATGCCGCCTGGTACGCCAATCCGGAGCTTTGCCGCGCCGGCGCCGTCTTCAAGTTTTTGGGTGAGCGCAGTCTTTCGCAGGCAAAAACGTCCGTCAAGCTCGCGCCTCTGCTCAAGCGGCAGGTTGTTCATAGCCTCGAACGAATCAACGCCCGAATTTATCCACGAAAAAACCTGCACGGCGCGGTAACGGGGCAGCGGGGCCAGTATGCTTTCCAACTCCCGCAGAGGGACGCCGCTAAGTGAGGGTTTTTGTGCCGCCGGACCCGGAGTGGGGGCGCGCGGTATGGACAGCGCAGCGTATGCGGACTGTGCAGTGAGGGGATGCATCCCGCCGTCAAAACGCGGCATACAGCCGAAAGAGGCGGCGGTTTACTGTAAGCTGCTCCCACTTCTTCATAACGGGAATCCTCATTGACCGCGGCGTTGAAGTGAACGCCTCGTCACCCGGCCAACTGTTCAAGCATATACATCACAGCGTTACTGCGTATGCCGTCGTTGAAACGCTTTCAGCGTCTCTATAGCGCGCTCCCCGTCGTTCTTGCGCTTGTAGCAATCGGCCAGCTCCAGGTAGGGGCGTTGATTCTTGTTGTCATGCTGTATCAGCTTGACGAGTATATCTATCGCATCGTCCAGCCGTCCCTGTAGCTTGGCAACCGTCGCGAGGCCCAGCATACCGTACAGGTCAAACTCTATGTCCAGCGCGCGGTTGTAGTACTCTACCGCCTTGTCGAACTCGCCCAGGTTGCAGTACGCATCGCCGGCGCGGGTAAGTATCACCCTGTTGCCGGGATCCTGCTGTAGTATACGGTTCCAGTACTCGAGGGCGCGGTGCGGCTGGTTGAGTCCCCTGAAACAATCGCCCAGCCCAAACAGCGCGTAAAAGTTTGCCGGCTCGCGCTGAAGCGCTGCGTCGAAGTACGCGATGCCATCGTCAAACGTTTTTAACTTGCGGTGGCAGTTGCCTATGGAGGTGAGCACGCGGATGTCCACGCAGGCCATGTTGCGGGTTTCAAGCATCTTTTCCCAGAAGTACAGCGCGTCCCGGTACTCCTTGAAATCGTAGTGCAGATGGCCCAACCCTATTATCGCGTAGGGATTGTGCGCCTCCATCTCCAGGACACGCTCGTACTCTTCCTTGGAATTCTTGAAATCACGCAGCTTGCGGTAAGCGTCCGCTATGCGTGTAAGAACCGTAACGTTACGCTCATCGTGCTTCAGGTACTCCTTCCAGATTTTGATCGCCATTGAGTACTGATTCATCACCTTGTAGCAGTCGGCAAGTCCGAAAAGCGCATAGTTGTTGCCGGGATGATAGGTAAGGCATCGTTCATAGTATACGACCGCATCATGGTGAGCGCCGCGTTTACGGCAAGAATCCCCCATACCGACAAGAGCATAATTGTTTTCTGTATCAATCTCCAGAATTTTCTTGAAGCAGCCCAAGGCCTCGGCTACCCTGTTTTCTTTCAGCATCTGGTAGCCTTCTTTTGACAGTTCCGTAATAGCCTGACCGTAGGTTAAAACTTGCTCATCCTGTGAGTTTTCAAAAAATCTGATATCACCCATTGCTATTATCTCCTTCGTGAATAAGGTTTTTCACCATGAAGGAAAGTTCCATAATGATCTCGGCGGATTTTTTTTTGTCCGGTGCAATCCAGTACATTCGCAAGGCATCAATTATACGTCCCTTTGAACGGTAATAATCCCCTATTCGTGATAAACCGTCAGAATAACCGGTCGTTATAAAGATTCTTCGCGCGCTTTCCACATCGCCCTGATTCAACAGCATATTGCCCTTCCTGTTAAGCTGTGTCTTTTGCCGCGAATCCAGCGGGCGTTTTTCGCAAGATTTAAGAAATATTTCTTCACCTTTAAAACGTTCCAATAATTCTTTGGTATTCATAATATAATATACAAAACTCCTGTGAAAAAATCACGTTTGCTCAAGACAAACGTTAGTTACAAAGGTAATATGCATCAAACTGACACATTTTTTGACTCTGAACGCCAGAAATCAACTATCGAGCGGCCATAAGTTCGCCGGTCGCTCAGGGCGAGTCCGTCCACGCCGTCAGCCCAGGAATCTTCGCGGGGACGGTGCATCATCAGGATTCCTCCGCCTGTCAGCAGCGCGGACGCCGCTATGGAGGCCGCCAATTCGCGCTTGTACCGGTACGGAAACGGAGGATCGCAGAAAATGTAGTCGAAGGTTTGCCTTGCCTGCCTGACGTACAATTCCACCGCCACGAAGCGGCAGTTTATACGCACAGGCGCTATGGAAACATTTTTTAATAGTATTTCGCATTTTTTTTTATCCATTTCGACAGCCTCTACCGGCAATGCCCCCCGCGAGGCCGCTTCCAGAGCGATAATGCCGGAACCGGTAAACAGATCCAAAAAAGACCGCCCGTTTATATCGCCGAGTACGGCAAACACTGACTCCCTCATTCTGTCCATAGCCGGACGGATAGGGCCGGGCGGCGTCCGTACCAGCCTGCCCCGCAAACATCCCCCAGTTATTCTCATTTTATCACATGCCGTCTAACAGAGCCGTCAACTCGTCCGTGCTTACAAGGTGGCTGTCTATAATGTTTCCGCCGGCCATTGCCATCAGCTCCTTAAGTTGTTTTTGACCGTTTATACAGCGCGCAATAAGTTTGTTGATCGGTTCACTAATAAACGGGTAACTGTCCGTGTTGAAACAAACAGTCCCGTGCAGCATCTCATTTAACAAGTTAAAAAAACGTTCGTAAGTTTCGTCAAGGTTATGCAGTTGTTGATTTCTGGAAATAAGCTGTTCGTTCAGCGCAAGGTCGTCCTGTAGCAGAAGCAGTTTGGCCCCTATAAAATCAAGGTCTTCCAGCGTTTTTTTAAGGAATATGTCAGGATCCGCATCAAGGAGCAGCATATCGGAGATCGCCCTTATTCTTACATTGAGTATAAATATATTGTCCTCGTAATTCATCTGCCGATACATCTGTATAAATTATCGGCATTTTTATAGCACAGAAACAAGAGTCTCAGGCAGGGTACAACAGGTTTTTTACCAACATATTTTTTCAATATCGACAAGCTTTCCGGCGGGGAAGCAGGGGATAGTTATGCCGGCATCTTTCCACAGGCCGCTTAACACCTTGCCGGGGCCGGCCTCAACGGCGGCGTCCGGCGCGGTCGAGGCAATGGCACTTTCCTGATCGATCCAGCGGACGGGACTGCAAATTTGTCTCATGGCCAGGGTTCTTGCTTCGCCGCCGCTTGTAACGCGCTTACCGGTGACGTTGGAAAAGAACGGCACGGCAGGATCGGCGAAGGAAACACGGTCAAGGTCGGCGGCAAACTTGTCAGCCGCTTCCGCCATCAACGGGCTGTGAAAAGGTCCCGCAACGGCTAGCCGTATAAAACGCCTTGCGCCTGCTTCCTTAAAAAAAGTTTCCGCTTTGGACAGGGCTGCGGCGGCGCCTGACACAACTGTCTGTAGCGGGGCGTTAAGGTTGGCCACGTACAGGTCCCGCAGTCCGGCGGCGGTCCAGTCGTTTACCGCCTTTTCCACTTCGCCGCCGGGGATACCTATCACGGCGGCCATGCCGCCGCCCGACTCACCTAGCGCTGACACCGCCTCCTGCATCAGTTGACCGCGCCGCACTGTAAGCCGGAGGCTATCCTCAGCCGATATTACCCCGCAGGCGGCAAGCGCCGCGTACTCTCCCAGGCTATGCCCGGCGCAGGCGGCGGGAAGTATACCGCGCGACTTTAACACGGCGGCGGCGGCCAGATTCACCAGCGTTATCGCGGGCTGGGCAATGCCGCCTCGTTTTAACGTTTCCCCGTCCGCTTCGGCAAGCAGTTTTCCTGCATCCTGCCCGATCAGCTCCGAGGCAAGCGTAAACAAGTTCCCCGCCTCGCCCGAAACGTCAACCAGGTCCAGCCCCATGCCCGTATACTGCGCCCCCTGACCGGGAAACAGGAACACATACTTTTTATCTGTAATACAATCAGCCATACAAACCTCTTATCTGCGTCACAGTATTCTAAGCCGTCAACCGCCGGCTGCTTTTTTGTGAACGCTCGTAAATGACAAAATCTGAAAAAATGTCATGCTTATAACGGTAGCGGCGGGGAAAAAAATTGTCAAGGTGAATGCTGCAAAAAAACGCTTGACGCTTCCCGAAACCCCCTTGCTACGATGTAGAAGCTGTAAGGGAAGCCCCGGAACAGCACCTTTTTTTGCCGAAATCCGCTGAACCGGGGCTATTTTAAACGTCTTTATACTACCACTTTAGGGGTTGGCTTTCAATGACGTTTACAAATTCCCTTTTTGCCTGTCCGGGCCTGGCTTGGACAAATATCTTTTCAGGAGGCTATATGAAAAACGGAATCTGCTTTTTGGACTTATCACACCCACGCCCCGCAACAAAGGTAGGAGTTTGCGGTAAGCAATCGCGTAGCGATTGCGGCGCAAACTCCTATGGCAACCGCTTCGCGGTTGCCACTGCCTGCAAAAAAAAGCCCTTGACTCTTTCCAAAGCCCCATGCGATAATGCCTATAGCTGTAAGGGAGAGCCCCAGTTCAGCGCCGATTTCTTTGGACAGAAAACGCTAAACCGGGGCTCTTTTAAAACATCTTTATCCTAATCCCTCCGGGGTGGGTTTTCAATGATGTTTCCAAATTCCCTTTCTGCACGTCCGGGCTTGGCTTGGACGAACAAATTTTTCAGGAGGACTTTATGAAAAACGGAATCTGCTTTTTGG
>JAIRMP010000078.1 GCA_031258615.1 Spirochaetaceae bacterium
AGCTTCTCCTTAATCCCTTACTTGACCACGCTGCGTATCGTATCGCCGTGAGCGCCGACAACCTCTCGTGTTTTTGGGTGGATCATCAAATCCATCTCCTCAAGGGGCAGCGCGCCCAGCAGCACATCCGCCTCGCCGGGAAGGACTACCGCTTTACAGGAGGAATCCCGGTCTTTCCAGCGAATCTCCACCCGTTCCGTTACCTGGCTGGGGACTTTTCCCCCGCCGGCAAGGGTAGTGTCAAGGGTTTCCTTCACCCGCAGCCCCAGCTTTTCTCGGACCGCCTCGTTGATGACCAGGGTCCATGCGCCGGTGTCCACTACGGCGTTCACCGTCAGCCGCCTGACCTGCTCCTGAGGCATATAGCCCCGGTTCGCAATTTCTTGATCCCCGATGTTTACCAGGGTAATTTCCGTCCGTACTTCTCCCATAAAAATCTCCTTACCGCCAAAGTATGCCCCAAACGACCATTCCTGCCAAGCACGGCAGGCGCCCTCCACCCACAACGCTAGGAGTTTGCGGTAAGCCAGCCGTCAGGCTGGCGTCGCAAACTCCTACGGCAACCGCTTTGCGGTTGCCGCCGCCTCGCAATGACGGCTGGGGCCAAATCAAAAGGTAAAATTGCGGCCTTTGTCGCGGGCCGCCGGCGGGCGGGTTGTCAGGTAAAAACGCTTTGTGGTATAAAATAACCTATGTACTATTCGAGTCCCGCAAATCTTGCCATTGTTGCTTGTCCGGGCGGGGAAACATTTTCCGATCAGGTGATCGTTCATTTGAAAAACCAGTGCCTCCGTATTTTTAAAAAAACAGCCGATGAAATGTCGCGGCGTTTCAGTATGGAGCCGGACGAAGTGACGCGGCGTATCAATTTTATAAACGAGATAACAATTCCAGGCATGAATCCGCGCAGCCATGACATGAAACTGCACACACCCAACTTTAAGGTGCCTACGCGCTTTACAATGTTTCCAAACGGCGAATTGAAAGCGGAAATCCTTAAATCAATACGCGGCAAGAATATATTCATAGTGCAGGATGTCGAAAATCGCTATCCGGTCAAATTCAACGATGGCGCGCTTACAAAGCCGCTTTCGGTGAACGACCACCTGATGATGATTTATGTTACAATCGACGCGGTTAAACAGGCGGGCGCACGGAGTACTACGCTGGTTATACCAACCTACCCTTACGCCCGCCAGCACAGGCGTAAGGGGCGGGAGGGCGTTACATCCAGCCGTGTCGGCAGAATATTTGAATCGCTGGGTGTTGACTGCCTCATCACACTTGACATCCATTCACAGGAGATAGGTAATGCGTTCTGCCGTATGAGGCTGGAGAATCTTCACGCGAGTTATCAGATTATTCGCAAACTTTCGCAGCTTGTTACGTTTGGCGGCGAAGATTTTGTGGTAGCCGCGCCGGACACTGGCTCCGTTGATCGCAATAAATTCTACGCGACAGCGCTGAAAA
Source organism: Spirochaetaceae bacterium (assembly GCA_031258615.1). Taxonomy (GTDB): domain Bacteria; phylum Spirochaetota; class Spirochaetia; order Treponematales; family Breznakiellaceae; genus JAIRMY01. Next base: position 1,471 of record JAIRMP010000078.1, read on the forward strand.
AGCCGTTGGCGCTGATTTACAAGGAACGGGACTACTCGAAAGTTACAAAGGACGCTGTCGATAACAACATTGCCGAGATGAAGCTCTTGGGCAACGTGAAGGGAAAAACGGTTTTTATGGCGGACGATATGCTGGGAACGGGCGGCACCATGCTGAAAGCGATGAAATTCCTGAAGGAACAGGGAGCGGTGAAGGTGCTGTGCGCGGTGAGTCTGCCGCTTTTTTCAGGGGACGCGATTAAATTCTTTGATGAGGCGTACAAGGCGGGGCTTTTTCACAGGATAATCGGCACAAACGCGGTTTATCACGAAGAACTGCTCAAGCGTGAATGGTACGTGAGTGTTGATGTTACAAAACTTTTTGCGCAAATCATCCTGCGCATACATCAGGGGTTGTCGATTTCATCCATCCTGGACAACCGCGATGTGATCATAAAATCTTTAACAAACAAAAGCTGACGCCCAGGCGCTTACGGTATGGGAAAAACACGGAAGAGAAACGCGATTCTCTGTGCCGACATAGGCACAACATCGTTGAAAGCGGCGCTGATCGACATAGGCGCTGCTGGCGGAAAGCGCCTGCTCGGCTTTTCGCGGGAGACTTATCAGGCTGACGGCGGAGCGGCGGGGACGCCTGAGCTTTGGGAGGCGGCTTTTTACCGCGCCGTAAAGGTTTTATCTGAGTTTGCCTCCGAAGCCCGGATCGAGGCCGTTTGTATTTCGGGAAACGGGCCCACGCTTGTGCCGCTTGAGGGGGACGCGCTCGCCGGCAGGGCGCTGCCTCCTCTGCACTGGTTTTCGCCAAGACTCGCCGCGCCGGACGGCGGGGTCAGCGCGGCCAGCTTCTTCCTGCCCATTGCCGCCTGGTTTCGCCGGAACGAGCCGGAAAACTACGCAAAAACCAGCCTGTTTTTGTCGTGCCAGGAGTGGCTTTCCGCAAGGCTTGGCGCGGCGCCGGTAACTGTGCTCCCTACGCCGCGCTACAGGCCGTACTACTACGATGATGACCAGTTCGCCGCGTTCGCGCTGGATGGCCGCAAATTTCCGCCCTTTGCGCCGCTTGGCGCGCTCACAGGTCGTGTTTCAGGCGAGGCCGCCCGGCTCTGCGGACTTAAAGCGGGTCTCCCTATAGTTGGGGGCGGGCCGGACTTCATCATGGCGCTGCTTGGTTCAGGCGCGGTTGAGCCCGGCTTTGTCTGCGACCGCGCCGGAAGCTCGGAAGGTATCAATGTATGCGCCAGGGAACCGCCGCCCGTCGGTGTTGCCGCCGCTCACTCTCTCCGTGTGCTGCCGCACGCGGTAGATGGCCTGTGGAATGTCAGTGTCGTGCTGCCGGAATCGGGCAGTATCTTTGACCATTACAGGTTGGAAAACGGCTTGCAGGATGTCCCCTACGAAGAGATGTTGAAAAGCATGGCCGGTGAGGGCAGGCCGCCGCACCCAGTGCTGCGAAGGATCGCGGACGGGACGAAGGGCGCGCTGGAAACTCTGCGTAAGGCTGGTTATCCGGTGTATGAGATGCGTCATTCGGGAGGGCAGGCGAAAAGTCCGCTATGGAACAGGTTGAAGGCGGAAATCTGCGGGTGCAGGCTGCTTGTACCGGAGATTGTTGACACGGAGCTTGCGGGAAACGCCGCCGCCGCAATGTTTGCGCTCGGCTATGCCCCGTCCGTCCCCGCCGCCTGCCAAAAAATTGTCGTGACAGGCAGGCAGGCCAGCCTGCACCAAACGTACGCCAATAGCTGAGTCATTGTCCTTGCTATCCGCTGAGCGTGAAAGAGAACGGGTTGGGCCCTTTCGCTAAGCCATGTAACACAACGGTAGGAGTTTGCGGTAAGCCAGCCGCTAGGCTGGCGGCGCAAACTCCTATGGCAAGCCTGCGACTTGCACGCTGAGCGTGAAAGAGAACGGGTTGGACCCCTTCGCTAAGCCATGTAACAACGGTAGGAGTTTGCGGTAAGCCAGCCGTCAGGCGGCGCAAACTCCTATGGCAAGCCTGCGGCTTGCCACCGCCGCCCATGAATGTCAAGCGCAATTAAAATGTCCCCTGTTTTAGCGCAATTAAAACGGAAATAAATCAGTAGATACAGCATCCGAGCTCCTCGCCATGGCCAGCGTGCTGGGTATACAGGATGACAGGAAAGAGGACGCGCTTAAATTATACGTCGAGATCGCCATGGAAGGCGCAACAAACAAATTTCTGGGCGTGACCGGCACGACGCACGAGCAGGTGCTGGCGCGGCTGAAAGGCAAATATAATTTTACCCAAAAAGAAATCACGGACGCGGTATACGCCACGATTGCTGAAGTCGTCGCTGCGGAATTTAATAAGATTAGTTTTATGATAGACAGAAATTACAACGCAGTATTGACACGTAATCCGCAAAACGGGCAATATACGTTGAGTTATGAGGATGCAAAATATGTCACAGAGACACTCACCGCTTCTACGCTTAACGCCCTGGCATCTGAAATGCGCACCGGAAAATATAAAGCGGATTTTGATGAAGCGGGGATACAGTCAGTCCGCGATAATGCCGCGCGGATGCCGTCTTTATCGCAGGTAAGAGGCAGCAGGGTCGCTGCGTCGGTATTGTTTACCGAGATAATGACCGGATTTTACACAGCTAGAACACCGGAAGATCAAAACAGGTATTATAAAGCCCTGCTGGGATTTGATGCCCGTTTACAATCAATGATCCTGACCGGGGAAGGTAATGTTGCCGAACCTATTACTCGTTCATGGGGAACCACTTTATCCGCTATTAATCCAGAACTCGCCAGAAAATCTATCCAAGACTCGCTAAATCTAACTAATTTAGCCGATTTAAATAGTGAAGTTGATCGGGTGGAGAGTTCTCTGAACAGCAGGTAAACGCAGGGGTGTCAGTCACCTTTTTGGTAACGCGGGGGTGGCTGACACCTTTTTCCCCGCTTTGCGATATATCTATATCCAATTTTCTATCTTTAATTTTTTAATTTTTTTGAATTCCCTAATATTATTTGTTACAAATACATAATCTGCCCTCAATGCCTGTGCGGCAAGCTGCATATCATAAGGCCCAATGATATTTCCATTCCGTTCCAATTCAGCTCTAATTATTCCATAAATTTCCGCATCCATAGAATCAAAATTAATTATCTCGAAAGGAGACAAAAAATTCATTAGCGCTTCTCTATTCCTTTCCCGATATGTACTTTCTGATGCCCCATATTCCATTTCCGCGACCGTTATTGAGGATATTTTAATTTCCGAAGCTTGATATTTTTCCAGCCTGTTTAGTATTTCGAGTGGATGCTTGTTGGCAATGTATATACAAATATTGGTATCTAATAAATACACTATTTTTGTTTCCTTTTTTGCATTTTCGGCTGATTTCTCCCATCCATAAAATAATCATCTGAAAAATCCGCGAGACTTTTTTTAAACAAGTCCCATGGATCATTTTTTGGAAAAATAATAATCGTGTTTCCTATTTTATTTATATATAATTCTTCTCCGTCAATTTTGTACTCTTTGGGGATACGTACCGCCTGGCTATTCCCGCTTTTGAAAACCCTTGTTGTTAACATTCGTTTAATCTCCTTGTTTATCAGTATATGCATAAGTATATACAGAAGTCAATGTTTTTTGGCATTTTTCAGGGGTTATTTCGCATAAACGGTAGCGCAAAGGTGTCAGTCACCATTTTGGTAACGCGGGGGTGGCTGACAAACCAAAAAAACGATTAACGTGTGGAGGTGCGATGATGAAAAAGACACTGTTTCTAACAGCGCTTGTTTGCGCCGTGTCCCTTTCCGCCCAAGAGGTGGCAGGTGGTAGTGCGGTGACTATGGATGTTAGTAAATAGAGTTGTTTGGAAACTTCAGTTTCCGCGCCCACTTCCATTAAAAAACGCAGTTTTGTAAGGCTGAAAGCCTGAAAAACCGCAAGACTGCAAGACAACCAACCGGGTTGTCGAACAAGTCTACTAGTTTCTTTATGCCATAATGCCAGGCCATTTTTCATAAGCTTCTAATTTTCACCCGTTTTTCCCAAAGGCAATCCCTTATCCCCCTCTCCCACTATCCTACGCGGGCGGTCTGGTTTATCAGCGTGCCTAGCATGGCGTCGCCCGCTTGAATCACCTTTTGGTTCGCCTCGTACGCGCGGTTCACCTCTATCATGTGAACCATCTCCAGCACCGGGTCAACGTTTGAACCCTCGGTAAAGCCCTGAACCACGCGGGGACGCGCCTGGACATCCATTATCTCCGCCTCGCCAGAAGTGTCCGTGGCGCGGTACAGGTTCGATCCCTGCTTCTCAAGGTAGCGGTCTATGTCAAACTGAACGATTTTAAGCGTGTCCAGCATAAACTTGTCGTCCCAGGTATTCCGCTCCCGCTCCACAAGCTCGTCGTCCGCATACTCCCTGTTGATCCAGACACGTCCGGCCTTGTCAACCTGAAAATTGTTTGCCTGCACACGCAAGGGGCCGTTCTCGCCCAGCACGGGGTAGCCCTCTTTCGTCTCCAAAAAGCCTTCTTTCCCAAGGTGAAACGCGCCGTTCCGCGTATACCGCTCGCCCCAGGGCGTTTGCACGGTGAAAAAACCCTTGCCGTCCAGCGCCAGGTCAAAGTCGCTGCCCGTCTCCTTGAACTCCCCCTGCTGGAAGTCGGTGTACATCTCGTTGAACTCCACCCCTGTCCCCAGCTTGCCAATCACAGGCGCGATGTCCGCCGACCCGAACGGGCGCCTGTACACGCCGTCATCGTCCATGCGCCGCAACAGAAGCTCAGGGAACGCCTTATGCACGGCAATATCCTTTTTGTACCCATCAACATCCACATTCGCCAGGTTATTCGACGCGGCGTCAAGCCGCCACTGCTGGGCGCGCATACCGCTCGCCCCCGTAAACCATGTTCTAATCATACGCTGTCTCCAACCTCCTCCGCCCTTCGTTACTAAAGTATCGGAATTTCCAGAGGATTTTCTAAGTAGTGAATAGTGAAGCTGCTGGTAGGAGGTGGCAGGCGAATCGTCCTTGCGGGCTGCCGGTAAGTCGGGTGAATGGTGAATAATGAAGTTTTGATATGAGAGCCGGAAATTATCACATGGGAATGAAAATTGAAATCACCATTATTAACTATTAACCCGCTTACTTTCACGCTCATCGGCTCGCAAGGACAATGAGTCAGCTATTGGCATCCGTTTGGTGCAGGCTGGCCTGCCTACGGGGTTACACGCCTGCGGTCGCGCGGGAACAGGCTTGCTTCCTTCACGTTTGCAAGCCCCAAAATCTTGGCGGTAAGGCGCTCAAGCCCTATAGCAAAGCCGCCGTGCGGCGGGCAGCCGTACTTGAAAACGGAAAGGTAATCTTCCATGCTTTCAGGCTTGACGCCGAAGCGGGGCAGCGCCTCAAGCTGGGCGGCGTAGTCGTGCTGGCGGCGGCCTCCGCTGGTTATCTCTATGCCGCGGAACAGCGCGTCAAAGCTCATCGTGCGGACGGAATCGAGCGGGTACGTGTAGAACGGCCTGTGGCGGCGCGGGAATTCGTTTACAAAGGCCAGTTCCACGCCGGTTTCACGGAGCGCCCACTCGCAGACATAGCGTTCCGCGTCCGGGTTTATGTCAAATATGCGCGCGCCTTTCTTTTTTGCGGCCTCCTCGTTCGCTATGACGAGAGCCTGCTCGTAAGGGATCACCGGCGCGTTAAAGACAGCCTCCGTTTTAGGCACGGACGCTCCGTTTTTTGCCCAAAGCTCAAGATCGGCGGCGTTTTTTAGCGCGACTTCCTCAAAAATTCTGGCAAGCATCCCCTTTTCAAGCTCGATTAACTCTTTTTCGGACTCGATAAAGCCCATTTCAACGTCAAGCGACACGTACTCGTTCAGGTGGCGCGGGGTGTCGTGCTTTTCGGCGCGGTAAGCGGGGGCCACTTCGAACACGCGCTCCAGTCCGCTTGCCACCAGCATCTGTTTGTAGCACTGCGGCGACTGGGCGAGGTACACCTTGCGGTCGAAATACTCCACCGCGAACAGGTTTGTCCCGCCCTCCGTGCCGCCGCTCACAAGCTTGCTCGTCTTGATCTCGGTAAAGTCTTGCTCACGGAGGTAGGCGGAGAACGCCTCGATTATCGTGGCCTGTACGCGGAATATCGCCCGGACGGCAAGGTTTCGCAGCGACAGCGCTCGCTGGTCAAGGATCGCTTCCAGCCCGGTTCTGGTTACGTCGCCGTTCACCTGAAAAGGGAGGTCGGGAGCGGCGCGGCTCAAACAGTCAAGCCGCGTTACGCGCAGTTCCGCCCCGCCCGGCGCTTTTTCGTTCAACGCCGCCTCGCCCCGCGCCGCAATCACCGATTCCGGCGTCAGCTCGCACTTTTTATCCAGCACAAGCTGAACAAGCCCGGAACGATCGCGCAGCACAATAAAACTCACCGCCCCAAGTTCACGTATGCGGTGTATCCAGCCATAAAGGACGACATCCTTTTCGCCCCTCTCAGCCGCGGTTTTCAAGTTTTTCGCTAAAATTCGCATACCAATCACTTTACAACGCGGTCAGCCAAGAGTCCACCGCGGCTCTGAGCTAAACTTAACTCCGTTGCCCACTCATGCCGGCCCGCATTTTTGCTTTACTAAACGCGGGTTTTGGTATACTATAAAAACGATGGGCGCTTGAGTCCTCAAAATTAAACCATACATTTGGAGGTTTCCATGAGTATTTCTACCAAAGCCATACCGGATTTTGTATCGGTACTGGCAAGCAAGGCCGCAGTTCCGGGCGGAGGCGGGGCGTCCGCGCTGGTGGGCGCTGTCGGGACGGCACTCGGTAACATGGTCGGTTCCCTTACCGTAGGCAAAAAAAAGTACGCCGATGTCGAAGCAGAGATCATCAAGCTGCAAAAGGATTGCGACAGGCTGCAAAAGGAGTTTCTCGCGCTGATAGACAAGGATGCCGAGGACTTTGAGCCGCTTTCCAGGGCTTACGGGCTGCCGGCAAACACGGACGCGGAGAAGGCCGAAAAGGCGAAGGTAATGGAAAAATGCCTGAAAGATGCGTGCGCGACGCCGTTTGAGATAATGAAGAAGTGCGCCGAGGCGATCAAAATTTGCGAAAAGTTTGCTGAAAAGGGCAGCCGCCTTGCCGTCAGCGATGCCGGTGTCGGCGTAATATTCTGCAAGGCGGCGCTGGACGGCGCAAGCCTGAACGTGTTCATCAACACGAAAGCGTCCACCGATCGCGCCTGGGCGGACAAGGTGAACGCGGACGCGGACGCGCTGCTGAAGGAGTACGGCGCTCTGGCGGACAAGGTCTTTGCGGATGTAAAGGGCCAGCTAAAAAAGTGAACAAATGAAGCGTTGCTTCAGTTTTATTTTTGTCCGCGGCTACTTCCGCGGGCTTGAAAGGAGTTTTTTATGTTATTAAGCGGAAAAGATGTTGCGGCTGCAATGCAGGAGCAGATGAAGAAGGATGTCGAGGCGCTCAAGGCCAAGGGAATTAGCCCCACGCTGGGAATTATCCGTATGGGCGAGAAGCCTAACGACATTTCTTACGAGAAGGGCGCAACAAAGAATTGCGAGGCGGTGGGCGTCGGGGTAAAAACCTATGTTTTGCCGGAAGACGCGCCGCAGTCCGAGTTGCTCAAGGTGATTAAGTCGGCAAACGAGGACAAAAATGTGCACGGAGTCCTGCTGTTCCGGCCTCTGCCCAAACAGATTGACGACAACGAGGCCCGCGCCGCGCTGCTTCCTTCCAAAGACATGGACGGCATCACGGACGGCTCTATGGCCGGCATCTACTCGGACAGCGGGTCCGGTTACCCGCCCTGTACCGCCGAATCGGTGATCAAGATACTTGATCATTACAAGGTCGAGATCGCCGGCAAAAATGTCGTGGTTCTTGGCCGCAGCACGGTAATCGGGAAGCCTGTCTCCATGCTGCTGCTGAAAAAGAACGGTACGGTAACGGTCTGCCATTCCAAGACAAAGGATCTGCCGCAGAAGGTTCAGGCCGCCGATGTGGTGGTTGTCGCTATGGGACGCGCCTGGAGCGTCGGCAAGGAATGTTTCAAGGCGGGACAGTACGTGATTGACGTCGGCGTAAACGCTAAGCCTAACGGCGAAAAAGGCACCTGCGGGGATGTAAAAACGGAAGAGGTTGAACCCATAGTCGCCGGGATAAGCCCTGTGCCGGGTGGCGTAGGCTCTGTAACGAGCGCCAACCTGGTAAGCCACGTGATCGCCGCGGCCTCGAAGTAGACTGCCGCCAGCCTTCACGGAAAGGCAAAAGCCGTAATGAAAACACGGTGTTTTCATTACGGCTTTTTCATTCGCGGTGGAGTCTAATACCCAGCCTTCGGGCGGGCGGTTCATTCGCGCCGTTTACGGTTTTCTACAATTTTCTGAGGTATCTTACATCAATTTCGGCAATCCGTCCTTCAATGTCAATGTCCCCCCTTATTTCCACACTGTCATTTGCGCCAACGGATAATCCGAGTAAAATCCAAAGATCCCGGTCAATATCAATTGTAATATCACCGGTAGAATCACGAAAAGTATATTTTTCGTCTCCAAGTGACGCCACAATATTTCCGGTCAATATTACCAGACTATCTTCAGGAAGCGCCTTTGCCTGACTAACCGTAACGGTCTTTACTTGTCTTGAAGTTGTTCCAACACCCGGCTCTACAAATCCTTGGGCATTTGCCGATAAAGCCGTGAATAACAAAATAACGCTGGTTATTCCAATAACGAAACTTTTTTTGTTCATTTTTACCTCCACTAAATTAAGAAATCAACCAACCGGGCTTGCGTGTTCCGCACCGCAAGCTGATATTTATGTAACTATTCAGGCGTAGCATGATTTGGGGACCTTTTCTTGCTCTCAAGTGCTTTAATAAAGGGGGCTACCGCCCCCCTTCGCTCCCAATCGGCTCATTTCGGGGCTAAAAGCCCCTACATTCCGCCGATTTCCGCTACCCCCCGCAGGCGACTGAATAAATACATATTTATAATATATGTCAAAAATTTAATTTTGTCGCTAGTTTCCGGGACCGTGGCAAGCCAAAGTAGAAATATGCCCATTGGTAAAGCAGGCCGGAAAAATGGCAAGGCGCTTCTTTCGGTTATCATGCAGGCCGAACAGTGCGCCGTTCCTTACATGGAACCAGGTAAGGGGAGAAGGCGGGCATGCCATTCATATTTTTGCTGCGTACACTTCAAACGTGTCGCCCAGGCGGAACAGCCTGCTCAAAAGTAAAATGGCGTTGTATGCAAGGCCGCGCTTGACTGACAGACGGGAGCAGAACGGAAAGCGTTCCGGGTGGTGGCCTGTAACTACTACCTTTTTTACAACAAAACCGAAACGCCGCAAAACGTTTTTTACGCGGCGGGCGCTCCAGACCGTCCAGTGGTCGGCGGGGCTTTTTTCCAAAAATCTTTTCCGCGAAAGCCGTCCGGAAATGCCGGAACTGTTTGGCGTAGAAAAGGCGAGGACGCCGCCTTCATTCAACATAGCGTGTATCTTTTCGAGAACCGTCTTTACATTTTCAAAATGTTCTATCACGTACCACAGGGTTACCACATCGAATCTGCGTGGGCCCCGCGGCAATTCGACTTCGGGGAAAAAGCCCTGCGCCGCGTTTATTTGGAGCTTGCCTCGCACATACCCTATAGCGTCGGCGGAGACGTCTATACCGGTACAATCGGTAAAGCCTTCGCCGCGGGCGCTTGAAAGAAAAGCTCCGTAGGCGCAGCCTATGTCCAGCAGGCTTCTGCCTCCGCCTTTTCCCAGCAGCCGCTTGATTACCGCAAGACGGCGGCGGGCCATAGCGGTAAGGTTCGGAAAATCTTCCATGTACGTTTTGCCGTACTGTTTTTTGTAATTTTCAAAGAAGTACTCTTCCGTGTACTGAATGTCAGCGGGCGCGGCGCGGCTCATGTACAGTACGCCGCAGCGCGGGCAGCGGCGGTACGTCCGGTCCTCGAAACGGGCGGCGACGATCCTGGCCGCCTGTCCGCAGAGCGGACAGGCGGGCAGAACTTTCGGTTCCAGGCTGTTTATGTACGCGGCAAGCGTTTGGCGCTGAACTTCATCCAGTTTGTACCTCCGCGCCGCAGCCGCGCAGCGTTCCGAAAGCTCCACGAGAAACGCCCCGTTGATCCGCCCGCCCGAAAAGATAAGGCGGCCAAGCCGCGCGGCGGCCTTTTTTCCGCGCCCGGCGGAAAAAAGGGAGGCGGCGCGGGCAAGGTTCTCGTGCAGGCGGTCCGGCGATACGAGCAGCACGGGGACGCCTGAGTACAGGGCCTCAAACGCGGAGAGCCCAAAGTGCGTTATCACAAGGTCGTATTTTACGAGGCTGTCGCGCAGGTTTTTGATAAAAGGCGCACGGGTAAAAGACTCACCGCTTGCCGTCTCGTCGCTTAGCGCCCTGCCCGCAAGCGTAACCTCGGCAAGTCCGGGAACAGCGCAGGCTTGCGCCGCGGGAGTGCCCAGCCCGGCAGCATCCTCGCCGCCAAAACTTACAAGGATTTTTAACGGGGCGCTAAATCCGCCGCCGGTTTTTTCTTTCCCGTGTTTGGCGGGCAGGCAGATCAGGGCGGGCCGCAGCATATTTGGCGGCGACAGGGACGGCAGGGTTGGCAGTATGTCCAGCAGGAAGTCAAACCGCTGCCTTTCGGCGCCGCCCTCGTCTATGCCGATCACGGGCGTTACGCCGGAAAAACGCTCAATCTCCCGCCGCGGCGTACTGAAGCGGTCAAAAACGACAAATGCCCAATCACGACTCAGCGCGTCCTCGTCCCGTATCAGCGGAACCTCATCAATATCTTCGATTGACAGTGCAAGAACCGCCTCCGCCTCCTCCCAAGTCCTCCCGCCGCCCATAGCCGGCAGGTACAGCGCCGCGTCCCGCCCTAACCTGCGCAGGTCGCGCACCAAAAGCCCGGAACGGACAAGGTGCCCACTCCCCCTGCCCTTCTCAAAGGATGCCGTTACAAGGATTGGCTTACCGCGCGTCACCGTGGGGACCCGCCATACAGTTACGCCTCGTAGATGGCGTGGAGGAACAGGGCGGCGGCCTGGGCCACGTTCAGGCTTTGCATATTGCCGGTGCCGGGAATCCGCAACAAGACATTGCAGCGCTGTTTTACCTCATCCGGCAGGCCGGCCTCCTCGTTGCCGAGGATGAGGGCGGCGCCGGGATGCCCTGCCATCAGGTCTGGCAGGTCGCTTATGCGCAGCCGCGCGCGTGTATCCGTACCCACAATGAACAGTTTTTTGGAGGCGTCGCGGAGAAATGCGTCCGTTTTCTTTACCGAGCGTATCACGACGTGCTCCATGCCGCCTTCCGCTACGCGGTAGGCGGCTGTGGACAGGCGCGCGTCCGTGTCCAACTCCGAGATAACTACAAAATGGACGCCGAAAAACGCGGCTGCCCGTACGATTGCCCCCAGGTTCAGGTCATTTCCCACGGAATGGAGTATGACGCCGGTCTTGGCCTCGTCCGCCCATAGTTCAAGGTCGCTCACTGTAAGCGGCTCGACGCCATAGTCCTTTATCATCGCGACCACCCCCTGGTGGTGCTGGTACTTGCATATCCGCAGCAATTCCTCATCGTCGCAAATTTTGTAGGGCCTTTTACGCGCCGCAAGCTCGCGGCACAGATCCTTGAATACCGGCAGCAGTTCCTCACGCATAAAGAGCCTGTTTATACTCTGCGGGTGGTACTGCGCCGCGGCCTTAACCGCGTTCAGGCCGCAAACCGCAAGCTCGTTGACAAGTTTGTTGTACATGCAGAAGAGTCTAATAGAGCGCTACCCGATTGACCAGTCCCGGTATATCAGTTACTCTCATAGTATGAAAAAGATATTGTTGATAAGTTTGATGTTTTTAACCGTTCCTTTTTTTGTGTATGCTCAAGATGACTATAATGACTCAGGCGGGGAAGCACGGAATTCCCTGTATAACGAATATACAAGCGCCGATGAGGAAGCAGGCGTAGCGGAAGATGAGAATGACGCGCCGGCAAAACCTGATAAGGCAGCCGCAACGCTGCGTACCGGCAAGCGTGAATCGCGCCGTTATTTTGAGTTTGGTATTTTAAACCTTAACCTCACTTTGCTCGGTTTGGATATGGGGAATCTATTAAAGGGTCAGCTTTTTGACTTTAACGGTTTTGACCCGTCAAAGATAAACGATTTTTCAGCCGATGTCGGTATTTTTACGAACCCCATATACTTCAAGGTTTCCGTGAAGGATTCCTTTAATCTGGATTTTTTTACCGGCGCGGACTTTAAAGCGAATTTTGATCTGCCGTCAAAAACGATAGACACTTTAACAGGCCTAAAGGATATGGTAAACACGCCTCCCCCCGAATTCGATCCAGAGGGAGATATTGGGGCGGCTTTTAACGATTACATGGCCCAACTAGATGCTTATATGGCGACACTACAGGATATAGACGCCAGTATGTCGGCCAGTGTCAGTATGTTTGCGGAAATGGGGCTGGGCGTTTCAAAGACTTTTTTTAACAACCGCTTGTATATACGCGCCGCCCCTTCCCTGTTTTTCACACTGCTGTATATGGAGCAAAGCGCCGCCAACCTGAAAGGCTATAACAACAAAGATAACGAATACGGTCTTCAAGGCGACGGCATCATGAAGCTTTATTCCGCATGGGATTTGGACAAGGATGTCAACCCTTTTTCCAGCCCAGGCGTTGACCTTACGCTGGAAGCCTGCTACGCGCTGCTGCCCATTCTGGACACCGGTATTTCTGTTTCGCATATTCCCGTAATCCCGTCAACATTGAACCACAGCAAATCTATTGATGTTTCGGGCGTAACGATGAATGTAAAAGTCCCCTCCAGCCCGGAAGAACTCGCAGATCAGATAATTAATAAACAGGACAACCCGGTTAACATAAACATTCCGGAGACCGAAGACTTGATGAAGGACAGCGACGATGAGAACAAACAGGTACGGCGTCCAACACGCTTTGACCTTTACGCGCTGGTAAAGCCCTTCAAGTCGCCGGTACTTGTCGTCAGGCCCGATGTCGGGCTTACAATAAACTCAAGTCTTGCGCCTATGCTGTTTAACTGGGCTCTGGATGTTCAATTCAACGCGCCTAAAATATTTTCAGCCTTTGCCGGGACCGGCTTGACCGAAACCGTCTGGATGCAGCGCGCCGGTATCATCCTGGATTTTCGCGCCTTCGAAGTTGATATAGCCGCCGCGCTCACAGGTAAGACATTTTTGGACTGCTTTTCCGATCAAAAGGGTCTTTCGCTCGGTATCGGCTTTAAACTTGGTTTCTAACGCGATAGACATACGGTTTTTGCAAATTCACAGGTCGAGCGCAAAGATTTTACTCATTCGCTTGTAATCGTAATTTTCACGGCGCAGGCAGGGGAGGCTCTCTATGCCGGCTTCGCGGAAACCGAGCAGTTCAAACCAGTCCTGGGTCTTTGTCGTAAAAACGAGTACGCGGCGCATACCCAAATTGCGCGCCTTGTCGATCAGATAGTGGACGATACGGCGACCTATATTCATGGATGAGTACATTTTGTCAGCGGCAAGGGCCGCGAGTTCGGCCTGACCGTCCCCCAGATCGTGCAGCGCGCCGCAGGCATGTATAGAACCATCAATTACATACACAACATAATCATCCTTCTTTTTTTGCACATCCTCCGCGCTGCGCCGTATCAGAATATCCTGGCGCACCAAAGGCTCCATGATGTGTAAAATATCGGGAATATCGGAATTGCGGATGCCGCGTATAGCCTCGTACTCATCTGCGTACAGCATGGTGCCCGCCCCCAAATTGGTAAACAGTTCATTCAACACCACGCCTTCTTCCAGGCCGTCTATTATGTGTACACGTTCAACACCCGTCCCGGAAGCGGACAGCGCAAGGCGCAGCATATCGAGGCATTTTTTTTTGCCGGCGTTTGCTTCCCCGTCATCTTTGTTAAGAAACAGGATTTCTTCTGTTTCATGCGGACTCAGGCGTATTATACGACCGTCAGGCGCGGTGCGGGTGTGGGCCGGCAGCGTCAGATCCGCTTTTTTCAGGTTATCGCCTTCCGTCACGATAAAAAGTTTTGCCGCGTTCAGCGCGGAGGCAACCGCGACGGCAATTTCGTCACTGGGTACATTGTACGGTTTGCCTGTGGGACTCCAGCCTATGCAGGGAAGTATCGGTACCATACCCAGATCGAGAATACGTACCAGCGCCCGCGCAAAAATCCTGTCCACCGTGCCGGTATGTTCCATGTCAACACCGTCCACCACACCGCGCCCCCGCGCCCGTACAAAGTTGCCGGTAACAGCGTCGACACGGCTTGCGGAAAGCGCCGTCATGTACCGCGTGGCGACATGGAAGGCCGCCATCTCGACAAACGGAATCGCGTTTCCGGCGGTGATACGCTCGCCCCCGGAATATGACGACACGATGTTGTATTTAAGCAGAACCGCGTCTATCCATTCCTTGCAGCCCGGCACAATCACGACACGGATTCCGTTGGCGGTCAGCAGCGCAATATCCTTCATTAAGTACGGAAACCCGCGGCCCTCCGTAACCGGAAAATCTATTTTGAACACCATCGTAGAGCCGGTAAAACGGCTTTGATAACCAAATGCCTCACGTATAACGTTGATGCGCGGGCTGTATGTTTCGTTCATGCTCACATATCACCCAAACATGTTTTTATTAAATCCAGTTTAAGGTCACGCAGTTTCTGCGTGACCGATACTTTGTAAATATGCGGATTCAACAGCCGTTTGTAACGTATATCTATCGTTTCAAGCTCCGCGGCACAGTGTTTCTGAAGTTCCGTCAGGGACGGGCTCAGTGAAATCCGCATTCCCCCTTCGATGCGTTTTTTAAGCAGGGGGAGGGGGGGGGCCTCAAGCGTATGAGAAAAATGGCGGTAGTCAGCCGATGGATGATAGAAAACATAATTCTCGCCAGCCGCTAATTCTTCCGCCGCGCCTGGATTGTCAATATCGTCAACTGAAAGAATATCGGCAAGCGCCATTCCATTGCCGTCCCGCAGGCGCAGCACCTGTTTTACGGCGGGGTTCGTTGTTTTTTCCGGGTTGTCCGAGACCTTGATCGCGGGAACAAGACTGCCCTGCTCGTTTTCGTAAGCCGCCAGCTTGTAAACGCCGGTAAACGAGGCGTCATCCCCGCCTGTTACCATGCGCGTCCCAACGCCCCAACTGTTTATCGGGACGCCCTGATTCACCAGTGTTGAAATGATCGACTCATCCAAATCGTTTGAAACCGCAATGGTCGCCTTCTTGCAGCCGGCCTCGTCAAAGGCGCGCCGCACCTCCTGTGAAAGGTAGTGTATATCACCGGAATCCAGGCGTACGCCGAAACTGCCGCCCTTATCTATTATTTCTTTGCCGACCTTTATCGCGTTTACAACGCCGCTCTTCAACGTGTCGTACGTGTCGATCAGGAATATAGGGTGAACGGGGTACAGTTCCGCGTACGCGCGGAACGCCTCCTCCTCGTTAGGAAAGCTCATCACCCATGAGTGCGCCATCGTGCCCATAGGCTTTATGCCGAATTCCTTGGCGGCAAGCGTGTTCGATGTTCCGATAGCGCCGCCTATTATCGCGGCCCGCGAGGCGGACATCGCGCCGTCAGGCCCCTGCGCCCGGCGGAGGCCGAATTCCATCACGCCGCCCTTCCCGGACGCAAGGTATACCCGCGCCGTCTTTGTCGCAATCAAACTCTGAAAGTTTATGATGTTGAGCAGCAGCCCTTCTATTACCTGACATTCTATAAGGCTGCCGTCAACCCTTATGAGAGGCTCCTGCGGAAAAACAACGGAACCTTCGTCCATCGCGTACAGATCGCCCGAAAAATGAAATGTTTTCAGATATTGAAGGAACCCGTCATCAAAAAATTTCAAACTACGCAGGTACGCGATATCGTCATCCGAAAACGTAAATGTTTTCAAGCGTGTTAGCAGGGTTTCCAGGCCGGCAAATATCGAATAGCCGCCCCTGAACGGATGCTTGCGGAAAAACATTTCAAAAACAGCCCGCCTGTTTTTATTCTTTTTCCAATAGCCCTGAGCCATAGTCAGCTCATAAAAATCCGTAAAAAGCGCCGAAAGGTTTTCCATAAAAGCCTCCATAATACTGTCAGAGCGGGCGCGCTATAAATTATATTCCTTGCGGGATAGGGTACGCCGGCCCTGGTTGAACTATGCCCGCTTACCACATCCCGGGCTTGAAGCCGGCGGGCGGCGGTATAACGCGCACAGTCGCTCCCGTTAATTCAAGCACATAAAATCCCGCTTCGTGTTTGTGCCATAACTTTACCTGCGCATAACTATAGCGGAAAAGATAATTTTGTTAAATCGGGGGCAAGCCGCAAGCCGCAAACAGCAATTTTACTTCCATGAGGCGGGGGCGGCAAGCGCGGAGCGAATATTTTGCCCAAAAGCACGCAGCCGTCAAGCGGCGGCATGGGGCCGGGAGTCGTCCTTGCAAGCCGCTAAGGGGTGAATAGCGGAAGGGTTATGTACATTGACATGAATTTTGAAGAGTTGTATACTTTGACTATGAGGAGGTATAACCATACTGCCATATTGCTTGCTATTGTAACCATGGGTTTTTCGTGTGCGGCTCCGAAAACGCAGAATAAGCCTGTCGAGACTGAATTTCGTTTGGAGGGTGAAGTTGTTGAATCTGTGGAACAAGCCGAAGCCGTTGAAACTGTTGTTAAGGTGGAAACTGTAAAGTTTGATCCGTCTTCTGTAACACCGGAAGTCTATCAGGAAACCAGGGAGGACATTTTTCGTTTT
The DNA here is from genome assembly GCA_031258615.1 of Spirochaetaceae bacterium. Classification (GTDB taxonomy): domain Bacteria; phylum Spirochaetota; class Spirochaetia; order Treponematales; family Breznakiellaceae; genus JAIRMY01. The sequence continues at coordinate 18,278 of JAIRMP010000078.1, forward strand.
GTAGAGAATTTGAACTCTATAATCAAAAGCAAGTGTTATTCTTTGTGGATGCAGTATCTTGATACGGACTATTATCAGTATATAAATTCCCCGGACTATTTGCTGGGAATTTCCAAATCAGAAATACTTACATCAAGAAAAATAGTTCTATCGAACGCTTACGATTATTTTATCCATGTTGTTGTACCGTCCCGTTCAAATGACAAGGTAGATGATATTGAATTCGTAAGTGAAAACAGGATACGGGCCATAAATATCAATAATGGCAAGCGTGTTATATTATACAACCTTGAGAAGACGCAAAGCGGCTGGAAAATAGTTACGCCTAATTCTACGGGCTGATTATTTCTGTGTTTTGTGCATGGTATTGTTGTTATTTTATTTATTAGGAGAGTAAGAAAATGTTGTATTTACCCAGGAATAATAATAATAAATTATTATTAATTGCCGTTTTTTGCGCTTTTGCAAGCGTTACCGCTGCTGCTCAGGATTTATCCGTAGAGGATTCGTACTTACAGAAATCTGTTGAAAGCATGATTATCAGCGAGCAGGCAAAGTCCGGTGATCGTGAGAATAAATATGCCGCGTTGCAGTACATCAGACAGGCGATAGACAGCGGGCAACTTACCGATGATGTACAGGAGATACTGTCCTATATGGCGCTTGAAGGCATACTGAACAAGGTACGCGTAGAGGGGCGTACTTTTAATAACTACCCTGATGTACGCATGAAGGCGGTAGAATACCTTGGTGATTTAAAGGGCCAAGCGGCGTCGGCTGCACTGATCCGTGTGCTGCTGGTTGAAAATGAACCTCATATTGCCGCCGAGGCGGTTCGTTCTCTGACAAAACACGGGTTTGGCGAAAATTCTTATGCGCTGGATGTAATACTTTATGTTTTTCGGAAGTATGACAGCAAAATACCGAGCAATGTACTGGCTATTTCAGTAATCGATTCCTGTCTCGCGTTTACGGAGGGCGGCGGGGCGAAAAACCCCTGGGTTTACAGTACTTTGCTGCATATTTCAAAGAACCCTTCGTATGTAAGACCTGTCCGTGAACATGCAGGCGAAACTTTGGGAAAGGTTTACGCAAAAAACGGCAGCTAGCAGCCTGCTGCGCTTACAGGAGTTTGCGGGAAAAAAAATCACCTTGCAGGCGATTTTATGCGTAAAGCGCGGCAAACTACCGGCGATTATTACCAACTGCGTGAATCTGCTCCTTGCCGCGAACAATTCGTGATTCAATATGACATGAATCGTATCATTATCACTTGTCCGGATTTCAGTGAAAAATTGTTTAATATTTGCGGTGTACCCCCCCCCCCCCCTGGTGTTTAAGACAAAAAATGAAACACCATTAATGATGACAGTTATAAACAGCAGCAGGGAATATTCATACCAATCCGGCATCCATGAAAGAAGGAATATGGAGCAACAAAAAGCCCCGGCAGGTTCACCTGCCGGGGTGTCCTGCCGGGGCCGGAAGCCGCTTGGACAACCGCTTTGCGGTTGTCTCCGCAAACTTCAGGACTTTTCCCCGGCCAAGGCAAGCTCGTTTGCCCGCAAACTTGTTTGTCCCGCGGTTAGGTCGAATAATGCAGGTGCATCGTAGCGGAAGAATTGGGTTTGCTGTGCACCGTTACGGTTATGGTTGTAGACGTCCAAAAGTTCGTTTTGATGCTTTGGCTGATGGTAGCGCCGGGAGCAATACCGGTCCACGAAAAGTCCTGCGAATAATTCGTATGCAGATGGATGTCAAAC
>JAIRMP010000116.1 GCA_031258615.1 Spirochaetaceae bacterium
GCGTGGCTCGCTATGCGGTTGACCTCGTCTACAAGAGCCGAAACTTCAACCTGTATCTGCATACGATCCTCGCTGCTGTAAATACCGTTGGCCGACTGTACGGACAGTTCCCTCATGCGGTGCAAAATATCCTGAGTTTCCTGAAGGTAACCTTCCGTCGTCTGGATGAACGATACGCCGTTCTGAATGTTGCGTTCTGCCTGGTTAAGGCCCCTGATCTGACCTCTCATCTTCTCAGAAACCGCGAGACCGGACGCATCGTCCCCCGCGCGATTGATACGCAGACCCGAACTGAGCTTTTCCATCGCCTTTGTCGTATCAGCCTGGGTAACCCCAAGCTGACGGTTGGCAAACATGGCGCTCAAATTGTGATTAATAATCATATAACCCTCCATGTGTTGGTAATCTTTAGCTATCCTTAGCTTAAGATCGTACACGCAACAGGTTCCGGCAGGTCTTCGCGCCGCGCCGACCGGCTTCCTGAAAGCGGAACGTCAGACTACTCAATCCATAAAACGATCAATGACTGCATTACAGTGGATTGATTATTCTGACGTATCCGCCGTGTAGTATCAACGAGGGTGTTTGTCAATTATCAGCGGCTTTTACAGCCTATAAATATAGTAATTTGCTTTTTAAAAATATTCAAGTATTTCCCCAAAAAGGGAATAGGGGGTATAAAGAGGCTGTTTCAAAGCAGCTTCCTTAACCCCCTATTGTCCCCACGCCTTTTTTACTGGAGAAGTTGAAGTACAGAGGATGCCCGCTGGTTAGCCTGGGCGAGCATCGCGGTACCGGACTGGCTCAGTATCTGATCGGTGACGTACTTCACCATCTCGTTGGCCATGTTGGTATCGCGGACACGGGATTCGGCGGCTTGCAGGTTTTCCGCGCCTATGTCTATGCCGCGGATCGCGTGTTCCAGTCTGTTCTGGTAGGCTCCAAGGTCGGCCCGCTGCTTGTTGATCGTCTTGATTGCGGTGTCGAGCGTTCCAATCGCGCGGTTGGCGGAATCGGCCGTTTCGAGAGACAGGATGCTGTTGTCGTCAACATTGCGGATGCCGAGACCCTTTGCCGTCATAGTACCGATGAAGACTTGCTCCCTCTGGTCTATGTTCGCTCCGATGTGAAACCACATGGAACCGGTGACGGTATTCTGGCCTGTCTCCCGTGCAAAACGTCCGGTAAGCATGTTGAGGCCGTTAAACTGGGCGTGGCTGGCAATCCGGTCAACTTCGTCGATAAGCTGGGAAACTTCCACCTGAATCTGCATACGATCTTCAGCGGTGTAGATACCGTTGGCCGATTGAACCGCGAGCTCGCGTATACGCTGAACTATGTCCTCGCTTTCCTGTAGGTAGCCTTCCGTAGTTTGGATAAAGGAAACGCCGTCTGCGGCGTTGGCCGAGGCGCGGTTCAGGCCGCGGATTTGGCTGCGCATTTTTTCGGAAACGGCAAGCCCCGATGCGTCATCGCCCGCGCGGTTAATCCGCAAGCCGGACGACAGTTTTTCCATGTTTTTCTCTAGTGCGCTCTGTGTTACTTTAAGAGAGCGATCTGCGAACATGGCGCTAAGGTTGTGGTTGATAATCATTATCTTCCTCCATGATTTGTTGCGGATTGGGGCTCCGCATAAAGGGCATCCTTGCCCATTTTGAGTTTGACCTTCCCCACTAGGTCTCGCTCATTTCAAATATCGGCTGATAGTGTACATTACTTTAACAGACGGCGGGCGGCGTAATCCCAGACCTTTATGAACGGTTCTATTTCGGCGCGAACGCGCTTCAGGAAGATGATGTCGTTTGACGGAGGACGCGCGCTTCCGCCGGCGCAGTCGGGGAAGTGCGCCCACAGGTACGAGCCCTCATCGAGCAGGCTGTCCAGCCGTCCGCCTGAGGGCACGGCCTCGCCCTTCAGTATGCCGAGCAGCTCGTAGAGCAGCCCCTCCTCCCGTTCAACGAACGAGCGTAGACGGTGGTACATGAGCGGGGACGGGGCTGCGCGCCCGCCGGCGAAGGCAGCTCCGCCTGAGGGCGCGGCCGCCATTACCCGTATCACTTCATCGTAAGAAATCCTCTCCACGCCAAGCGCCGTGCCGCTTCCCGCTACCGCAAACACGCGGCCCCCGCCGGCGAATTCCCGCCCGAAGAGTCTGCGGTAGTTCTCCATCGCGGGATCGCTGTAAAGGCCGCCGCCGACTGCCCGTGAGCGCGCCGCCGCCGCCGTCGGGTACAGCCCGCCAAAGCGCGTGTGTGTTTTGAGAATTTCGCGGTGGGACGGACTCCCTCGGCAATGGTACTTGTCAAGCGTAAACGCAAAGTCCATCCCGGCGGTAAAAACGGGCCCCGTCCCGAGATGGAGCGCGAGGCTTACCGCGCTAAGGCCGACAGAACCTAGCGGCGGAAGTTCGGCGGGCAGCAGTTTAAGCCCGGATAAGCGTTCAAATATGCTTAATTCCGTCCAGCGCGTCCAAAACATATAGGTTTCGCCCCCCAAAACCCCGCCTGTGGCAGGCAGCGCGGACATATCCATGGCTACAGGGACGCGCCAGCCGCCTGCGCCGCTAAAATCACGCAGATTCCAGTGCTGGGCTTCCAGAGCGACGACAAGATCGGGCTTAACATTTCGTTCCAACAGCGGGCGCAGCGCGGTATCGACGCACAGAATCCGGCAGCCGGGCGGCAGGGGCCGGCGCGCCATGCTGTCAAGAAAAGTATCGAGGGAAGGCCCCGCGCCAAGCACGATCACAGGGCTGCTTCCAAAATCAAGGCTCTCCACACCGGGCCTCTCGGCAAGCAGGCAAAGGTTCCGTATCGCGTTACGCATATACCGCCGCCCCAGCCTTGTAAGCGTCAGTATGTTTGACCATTCCGTTGCGATCGCGCTTTGCAGAGCGCAGAGCGCCGCCCGGTAAAAATCCGCGTTTAACTGCCATCCGGCAGTTAAACGGAGCTCCGCTACCCGCCTAAAACGGCAACTTTTCCATGCCCGCCCGGCAAACGCAGCGAGCGCCGCCGGGTTTTCGGTCCGCACAAAGCGGAATCTGTCGTCTTTTGCCACTTCCAGGTCGGCTATATGTTCTACGGAAAGATCGTACAGCGCCTTATCCGCCTCCACGCAGAGCAACGCCGAATCGGGCGGCAGATTCCGCATGACCAGCGGTATGCCGTAGCCCAAAAGGGGAGAGGGGAGCAGGTACAGCGTCTCTGCCGCAAGCGGCAGGGACGCTTCCACCGCCCGTTCAGCCTGCCGCAACGGGTCCACCCGCGACAATAGCGCCCGGCCCCGGTAGCAAACTGAAAAGCCGCGCCCTGCCGCCTCCAGGCGGGGGGACTGACCGCAGCCGCTTTCATTCATCCGCATAGCCCACCCTTCTTTAATTGGGTTAAACAGGCGGTAAAACGTCAGGCAAAACAGCTTACCGCCGTTCCGCGGCGCGGCGGTTCATCGCGGCGGAAATCCCGGCCTCGCCGCCGGGCGAGGATGCGCCGATAAAACCATACTAATTAAAAAAAAGACGAAAGTATGTGTCGTTGAAGTTGTCGGTAAACTTATCGCTTGCCAGAATCGAAGCCGCAATGCTGCGCAGAGTCTCGTTTTCCGCCCACCAGGACGAAAACATATTTTTGCTGCTTTCGACGGAGTCAGTTTCATCCGTAAACTCCTCGCCGGGGTAAAGGACAACTATGTTACTCTCGGCGCCGCTCAGCACTATGGGGCGGGAAGGCTCGCCCACAGGGGTAGAAAAGGCGGCGCGCCAGAAATTTTCGTCGGAAACCGCATCCTTTAAGCCGGGCGCCTGGAAGGAACTGAGGCTGGTGAACAAGGGACTGTCACCGTAATTTATGGGAAGAGCGCCGAATTCGTGTACCTCCAGGTTTGCGTCCGCTGCCGTGCCGGTAAAGCCGGTCGTGCGCGCCTCCCGCGCGAAGTTTTCGGCCTGTGTCAGGAGCCAATCCTCTATCACTCCCCGCTCGCTGTCCATCAAAAAGCCCCGCGCCTTGTCCAGAGTCTCCGAATCTTGCAGGTTAGCCGGGCGGGATGTCTCGTTTGCGCGGAAGATGACCCAGCCGGAAGAAAGCTCAAACGGGCCTGCCACCTCGTCCCTGGGCAGGTTGATCACGGTCTGCCACTGTTCCTCGTCCGGTATCTCGGCCGAAAGCTCAAACGCTGTCCGTGCGCCGGTATCCCCGCCCCGATCGGAGTAATCGTCATCAGACTGTGTGCGGGCGGCATCTTCAAACGTTAGCTCGCCCGATTGAATCTTGTCCAGCACCGCCTGCGCCTCGCGCCTGCCGCCGGAAACCGTTATCCTGGAAAGGTAAACCGTTTTGAACATATCAGCATTCCTGCTCGCGTAAGAGGCAACCTCGCTGTCCGGGTATGATGTGTACGGAAAGGCCGTCATGCTGAATTTGCGCCGGGGGAGCGCCATCCGCCCTATGAATTCGGCCTCCGCTTCGGTGGTTTTTATCGTGCTGACATCCTCGTTATAAGTGCTGACAATTAAATCATTCTGCATATCCTGCCATAGCCTCATTCTGGCGGCGGCATCCATCCTGTTGTACTTTACCGCCGAAAACCGCCCATTCTCATGGAAGTACGGGAGTTCCGCAACCTTTTTGTCTACAAAGGGTTTGGACGGCGTATAGCCCGATCTGTTCATGGTATCAAGAATCGCCGTACGCTCAACCGTTGTTTCGAAAGCGTTCCGCCATGCCTGATAGTCGTTCATGCCGTACTTCTGCGAATTCAACTCCAACACGCGGGCAAAGAAGCCGCCTGCCGAGTAGGATACCGGTTTGCCATCCCAGGCGCCGAACTCCAGGCGCGAAACCGAGAGACCCGCTCCCGGCACGATAGCCGGCACAAGGACGAAGGCTACTATCACAATGATAAGAACCAGCACTGTCCCTATGAAGATAAGCGGGCGCTGTTTGAAGCGCCGTTCAATATCGGAGCGTCCCGAAATTTCCGTATTTTTTCCATGCTTTTCGGATTTTTTTTCAGCCATTAGGCTCTCCTCGTATCATACATATCCCGGTCAATACTTTTCGGTGTGTTCCTAGCTCTTTTCGCCGGATTTTGCATCCTTTCCTGCGGGGACGCCCTCCGCCGCGGCTTCTTCGGCCTCACCGGTAGACGCCGCTTCAGATTTGGCAAACTTGACGAGGGCAACCACCTGATCCTCCGCCGAAATCAGCTTTACTCCATCCCCCAGCGCCAGATCGCGGACATGGATCGACTGGTTCACCCCCAGATTCGATATGTCGACATTGACCCGCTCCGGCAGGTCTTTGGGAAAACACTCCACCTCTATATCGTGCAGCGGCGTCTCAAGTATGCCGCCCTCCCTTACGCCGATTGGGTTGCCGTTAATATGCACAGAAACACGGGCGCGAAGCAGCTTGCCCATTTCAATTTCATAAAAATCGACATGAAGGATGCTGCCATCCTGTATGTTCCGCTGGGTGGCCTTTACAAAGGCATCGTGTGTCTTGCCGTCCACATCGATCTTAACGATAGTGCTCTCGGAAATAGTCCGCAGGTGGGCGGACAGATCCCGACCATCAAGGTCTATAGCTACAGCCGCACTTTTCCCGTATATGATGCCCGGAACCCGCCCCTGCTTCCGCAGGCGCACGGACTTTGCCGAACCAAAATCTGTCCGTGTTTTGGCGGAAAAAACAACATTGCTCATAAATTTGAACTCCTTAAATCCTGTATAACTTGGAATATGGTATTAGACAGGCTCGAAATTGTCTAGGCCTCGCACCGAAATATCATAGGACATTTACGCAAAGAGGAATTATGTGTATTTGGAGAACAAGGAAACAGCCCCGCCTGCGGCGTGTCTCGTATGGCAGTGATAAGGGCGGGTATACCTGCGTGAACAGGAAAGGCGTACCTGTCATTGGGACAGGTACGCGAACCAGCGCGGGCGGGTACAAGGCGGAAACGACGATACACGAATGTGAGAGTTTCCAGGGATGCCCTGTGAAAGAGCAGTGTACGAAAACGAAGGGGAATCGGCAGCGGCGGCGTAATTGCGGTAACCGCCATAGTTTGAGCCATGATAGGGGGTGTCCGTGCTGAACGTTATTCATGAGGCATATTTCATAGGAAAACGGCATTTCCCCTGATTATTCGGAAAAACCGGTTTTATACGCAATACGCCCTAAAATTGGTTCAAAAATGATGTCAAAAATGATTGACAAAAATATTATTGTAATATAATATTGTCAATAGTTTTAAGAATAACATAGCATTTAATTGAATTAACACGAGATAATCTTAAACACTTTGTATCAATTGGGGGGGGCATTATGCAGGAAAAAGACAGGGCAATCAGCAAACAGTATGAGCTTTCCGCGGCTCAAATAATTAAAAATCTGCAAACCAGGAAATTTGAAGCATTTTATTGTAAAAACAAGGAAGAAGCGGTAGAAAAGGCAATGTCGCTCATTCCAGAAAAATCATCGGTTTCCTGGGGCGGCTCCGTAACGATTCATGAAATTGGCCTGATTGACAGGATGTATAAAACCGATGTTGTGATTATTGATCGCGATAAAGCGAAAACTATTGAAGAAAGATTTGAAATAATGCGCCAATCACTGTTGTG
>JAIRMP010000156.1 GCA_031258615.1 Spirochaetaceae bacterium
CGCTCCGGGCAGGACACCGGGCAGTCTGACTGCGGATACGGATGACGACCAGGATCTGACGGCCGCGCTTGAGTCCCTGTCCAATATCCTTGTGGCGGCGGTTCTCAAAAAATGCGGCGACGATCCCAAAAAACAGGTCGATCCCGATATGTGGGAAGCGGGGTTCAATGCCCTGATCTCGCTGTTTTGCGGCAGTTATTCGAGAAACGTGGTTCACTATGACGACAAGGTGAAGGGGCCGGGAGCGATAAAGGAAATCATGACCATAGCGTTTGACGTATACGGCGAACCGGATGGGAAGCTGAAGGACGACATAACGAGCTATCTGCAAACACAGGGCGCCCTGATGGAGAAGATGGGTTACACCGGCGAACTGAACAACCCGTATACCCTGATCGGTTTCTCGTCTTTCGTAAAGGACGACAAACGCCGCTGCGCTTTTACCGCATACTTTACCACCTTTGACGTAAAAACCGTGAAGATTTCCCGTACTTGCAGGGAGCCGCAAAAAGAATTCGACTTCGATTTTACGATAACGCACTGCAACGCCGATTTCATGATTGCAAGCTGGGAGACAAATCCCGCGTTCAGGCAGAGGGTCAAAGACTTTATCGCCAACCATCCGCCCGAAGATGACTATTTCAATACCTTGGACACCGGCGCCAAATTCAACGAAGTTCCGTCCAAGTAGCTGCCCGAAAACACCCGGCGGCGGGGCAAACAAGTTTGCCTTGGCCGGGGTAAACGGCGGGGCGGCGGGAAGTTAGGGGTTATCGGGGAGATGGGGCTGCTAGCCGCGACCGCGGAATTCGCGTTCCATCTCGCGGTTGAGGTCGCGTTCACGGATGCCTGCCCGCTTGTCGTACATTTTCTTGCCTTTGCAGACGCCAAGCTCGACCTTGACCCGGCTTTTCTTGAAGTAGAATGACAGCGGTACCAGTGTATAGCCTTTTTCCTCGACCTTGCGGTGAAGCCTCTTTATTTCCTGCTTGTGGAGCAGCAGGCGTTTTTTGCGGAGCGGATCGTGGTTAAAAATGGACGAGAACGGGTTTTCCGCAATGGAAAATGAGTTTAGCCAAACCTCGCCGTTCACGACTTCGGCCCAGGCGTCGGGAAACGAAATTCTGCCGTCGCGCACGGACTTTATTTCGGTTCCCAAAAGTTCTATGCCGCACTCATACGTCTCGTCAACGGTGTAATCAAAGCGCGCCTTGCGGTTTACCGCTATAACTTTGACGCCCATTACTGCCCGTCGGCTTCCCGCGCGATTACAGGCCGAAACGAGACGAACGGGGAACAGGACGAAGGCGGCAGGCCAGCGCGGGTCTCCGGCAGCACCGTTCCGACCCGGTTTACCCACGAACCGCCGCGAACGCTACGTTTTGGCGAGCCTATTGCCGCTACGCTTTCACCGTCCGCGGCAAGAAAGTAGACCGGTACAAACGGGTCGCCGCACCATTCCCAGAGGCCGGCTTCGGCGGCCTCCGTCCTGCCGCCGGCGGCAGGACGATCCCGCAAGACCATCCCGGAGATGCGTCCGCCGTCAAGTCCCTTGACGGCGGCTCTTGCTGCATACTCCCATTCGATCTCGTTTGGGAGCCGCACCGTCCAGCCTGACAGGGCAGGCGGCAGTTTTGTACCGAGCCAGCGGCAGTAGGCCGCCGCCGCAAACCACGAAACGCCGGAAACGGTGGGCGACGGGTACGACTCATCGGCGGGTTTTACGAGGTACTGTCCGTTCACGAAGCCCTTTTGGATAAGGTTTTCGGTATTTTCTTTACGCCATTCGGGATTTTGGGCGAGAAAGGCTTCCCATTCATCATCCGAAACTTCGTTCGCGGCAATATAGAAGCGGTTTACCGGTGTCTCGTACCTGAAATCCGTGGCGGTCGTGAAGACGCCCTCCTCAACCTCGACAAATCGTACCCCGCCTGCTGTAATGCCGCCGCCAAATCTCGCTCCGGCCTCCGTCAGCCTCTCCTGGGGCGCCGTTTCGTCCGGGAAAACCGCGTCTATCACGTTCTTCCTGTACCATTCAGACTCCAGAAGCGGCTTTGCGGTCTCCCCCAGCAGGCCGGCCATCACAACGGTAAAGGCGGGGTTGTCGGCGATAAACCTGACAGCGTCCGCCGCGGAGGAGAGCGCTTTCAGCGGAGACGGGGAGCGCCCCGAGTTATCGGCCAGAAATTTCGCCCTGAGCAGGTCTTTCAGGAAGGCGCGTGTCGACGTAAACCGGGCGGAGGCCGCCAGCAGCCTGTTCGCCGCGTCCGCGTCCGCCGGGGCGCTGCGGTACGCGCCTTCGGACAGGGAGAGCGGTATCTGGTATATTTCGGCGCTTTCGCCTGTGAACGACCATGCCGCGGCGTCCTTCGCGCCGAAAAGCAGCGCGGACAGGGGTTCTTTTTCGCTGAGCCGGGCGTGAACGGAGACGCGGCGCGGGAATATGGCGGAGGCAAAGCCGCCGGCCCCTATATCCTGCTCATTGACGAAGACCTCAAAGCCGGGAAGCGTAAGCTCGAAGCGCCGGCGGCCTTCATCAACAAAAACGGTACACGGGCTTGCGTCAAAAAAAACGCCGTCCACCCGCACGGCGGCGCCGGACGGCTCGGATGTGAATGTAACGAGGCTCCCGCGTTTGACAAGACCGGGAAGCACAAGGATGATAAACAGTATTGCGAGGATCACGAGCAGGAACAGGGCGGTCAGGTACTTCCCCGGCTCAATGCCGAACAGTGGCCGGAGCCGTACCTGATCCTCCGCGATGGTATCTTTTATGATTTCCTGCGCGTTTTTTTTGGAAAACATTGTTCCATTGTACCGCAATGCCCGCCCGCTGGCTACCCGCCCGCTACTGCGGGGGTGCGCTTGCAGACCTGTTATGCGAAGTTGGGCATTTTATATCAGCCAATTTATTAAATTTAATCCTTTTATATTTTCATAATGTTTTGTATTATTTGATATAAACTTTCCATGATTGTTCATTACAATGGCTGCTATCAATATATCAGCATCGCCTACAGTTTTCCCATTTCTTCTTAAATCAGCATAAATATCTGCCGCTAGTAAAATCACATTATCATCTATCGTAAATACCGGAACACTTTCCAGAAATCCTTCAAACATTTTTTCTTTCTTTCTTTATATTATTTCTCCACCTAAACCATTTCAATGTTTCATAAACATTTATAGCGGTTAATGCTATTGGTTCTTTACTTTTAATAGTTTCTATCATTTTATCTCGTATTTTTATATTTCCAGAAAAATAATATGACAAAATATCACTATCAAGAAATATCATAGTTCAGTCCTGTCGAGAAAAAAATTTTCACGTTCTTTTATAATTTCCTCCATACAATTTGCATCGTCCTCATCCCAAGTATTAAAATATTGTAATATTTTTTCCTGACTCTTTTCTATAGGGTTTGTAAATGTAATAACAACCTCATATTTCCCCTTTATAGGTACAGGTTCGTCCAGTTTAAAATTATTGCCATCATAAATTGCCTTAACTGCATACATAATCAGCCTCCAAAACTATTCTTTTACAATAATGCCATACTTTTTAGTAATTTGCCAGCGTTCTTTTGTGTATTATTTTTTATACAAACGATGCATTTTGCCCCAATTTCGCATAATTTATATATAGACGGCAGATTGCATTTTGCTTGAATTTTTGAGAATTTTTTGTAAAAAAATGACATTTGTACATAGATATGGGAGGGCTTTCTTGTTTTACAAGCGGCAGGCTGCCTGCCGTCATTGCGTGGCAAGCGCGAAGCGCTTGCCATAGGAGTTTGCGGCGCAATCGCTACGCGATTGCTTGGCAAACTCCTACCGGTGTTGTGAGGCGAAGTAATCCATGCGAGTCGCTTCGACAAGCCGGATGGAGTTTGCGTAGAAAGCCGCCTTGCAGCGGCTGACACCACCGACCCGCGTGTGGGTTGTGCCGCTGGCACAACCGCACAGCGGCAGGCCGCTTCGCAGCTTGTGTAGCAAACTCCTACTTATTCGTAAAGCC
>JAIRMP010000163.1 GCA_031258615.1 Spirochaetaceae bacterium
GCATTGCGCTAACATTTCAAAATGAGGCATTTCGGCATATATGACGGGCGCATACCGCGTACATCTCGCTGTTGTCTATCACCGCTTCCGGCTTCATGCCCAGCTTTCTCATCAAAGCGGCTACCGTTTCGGCGGGCGGCAGACTGTCCAGACTGATGTCACGGTGTGCGTGCACGTGGACGCCGTTTATCCTTTCCTTGCTGCACGAGTGGAGAATTGCCAGGAGGCCGCCGTTTTTCAGCGCCGCCATCAGGTTCTTTATCATGCCGGGCTTGTCGTCAATATGGGGAAAAACCGAATAACAGACTATTACATCGAACGATTCGGGCCGGAATGGGTACGTAACAGCGTCCCCCAGGATAAAAGAGCAGCCCAAATCGCCAAATTTCCGCCTGGCAACCGCTATCATGTCTTCCGCAATGTCAATCGCGGTGATGTTTTCGCCCCGCGTATACCTTGAAAGCACAGGCAGCAGCACACCCGTCCCTGTTCCAACGTCAAGAATCGTGTCGCGCTCCTGTATCAGCAGGAGCCGCGTCAGCATATCGACCTTTGTCATGTCGTTTTTGGATATTTCGTCCCAGTTTTTTGCCCGTTCATTGAAAAATTGTTCTTTGCTCATGCTTTTCTCCTCAAAAAAGTTATTCCCTGCATGGTTAAAATTGTAAGGCTGCCCACAACAATGATGCTTGAGCTAACCGGTAAGTCAAGGATAAAAGAAAGCGCGAACCCGCTCATGTTCATGCCAAGCCCGAAGGCCGCGCCGAGCAGAAGCAGCGCCCGGAACGAGCGGCCAACGCGCCTTGCCGCCAGCGCCGGCAGCAGCGTAACGGCGTCTACCAGCAATGCGCCCGTTACCCGCATCGCCGCGGCCACACCGACGCAGACGGACAGCATTATCAACGCATACACCGTCTTTGCGCGGATGCCGACCGCCCAGGCGAGTTCCCTGTCAAACAGCACGATGTGCACTTCCTTGTAACAGGTCAAAAGGAAGAGCGCGATGCACGCCGCGACCGCGAGCGCGAGCCGCACATCGCCCTCCGTAAGGCTCAGGATGTTCCCCCAAAAGAGGCTGAACGCGGAAACGGCCTGGACATTGCTCTTGTAAAAGATTATGAAGGCAAGCCCCATGCACACCGTCATGATCAGGCCGAGCGAGCCGCCGGCGGAGACCCTGCCCCGGTAGCTGATAAACGCGATCGCTATCCCGGACAGCACAGCCGCCGCCATCGACATCAGCGATATGTTTATGCCAAAGAGGAGGCCGAGCGCCCCGCCGAGAAGCGCCGCGTGCATCACGGCAAAGCGGGCCGCAATAAGCTCAAGATTAAGGATGAATGTTCCCAGCACGGGAAAAGTGATGCCGCTTGCGGCAAGCACAATGAATGACCGCGTGAAGAAAGGCATAGAAAACAGTTCAGGCATAAGTTTGAGTCACCCTGCCCTCATTAAAGTGGTACATCGCGCCACATTCATTTAAAGCCGCCTCGTCATGGGACACGATCAGCGCCGTAATGTGGCGGTACTCCCGCCGTTCCTTGATTATGCGGAGCAGTTCGATGCGTCCCTCAGCGTCAAGGCTGGAAGTCGGCTCATCAAGCAACAGAATATCGGCGTCTAATACGAGGGCGCGGGCGATCGCCACACGCTGTGCCTGGCCGCCGGACAGCTCCCGCGTCAGTTTTTCCGCGAGGCGTGATATACCGCAGGCTTCCATCACCTGCTCAACGGAAACGCGGTCCTGCCTTGACAGGGAGCGGAACAGTCCCAGCTTGCCGTAAAGCCCCATGCCGACAGAGTCGCGCACGGTGAGCGGCAGATTTCCGCCGGAAGTTTTTTGCGGCACGTAGCCCATCCGCAGTCTGAACTTTCGCCCGCCAGCCCCCCAGGGACTCCCGCCCAGCACGCTGATGCTGCCGAGTGCCGGGCGCAGCATACCGAGGCAGAGTTTTACAAACGTTGATTTACCGGCGCCGTTAGGCCCGTATATGCCGGTGATGCTCCCGGCCTGTATGTCGAGCGATACGTCCCTCAGCACGATATTTTTTCCATACCCGGCGGAAAGCCCCTTCACCGATATGATTCCCGCGGCGCGCGTCACTTTGCGTTCAGTAGTATAGCGGCGTTGTAACGGAACACGTCCTCTATGGTCCGCGTACCGTCCTTACCCGGAAAGTTTATCAGTTCCGCATAAGGCGCTTTCGCCGCCTCCGCCACCGGCCTGCCATTGGGATTATGGTAGTTGTCGATCACCAGGTCAGGCTTCAGGTTCACCAGTTCAAGGACGAGGGCGGGTGAGGGTTCGGCGGGCCCGTACTCGCCGGCGATACCGAGGCCGAGCCAGCTTACAAACGGCGTCTGCATACTGTTCACGACGGAGCGCTTGCCGCCCCAGGCCCCCTCTATATCGTCCCATATACCCGCCGTGAAAGTGTCAAACCCCGAAGCCCATGCCTCGTACTTTTCTGTAGTGCCCAAAAGTTCCGCTATCTTTTTTGCCTCGGCCTTTATGTCGTTTGGATCGTTCGATACCCTGATCCGCAAGACCTCCACACCGGCGCTGCCGGCCGTCTCCGCCAGCTTTTTGGCAAACATTTCCCAGCCGGCATAGATGATAAGGCGGGCACTGCTTGCCGTCGTTAAATCTGACGGTTTAAGCTCATACTCAGGCGGGTGCCGCAGGTCAACGGGCGCAAGTATGTGAATATTCTCCGCGCCGGCGCAGTAAGCTATCGCCGCGACCCACGAAGTTGAAGCGATGATGACATCCGCCAGCGCGCTCTCACTGCCGCCAACGGCAAAAAGTGGGAACGAAACGCCCAAAAACGCTGTCAGCGTCAGAATTTTCGCGGCCTGCGCCGCTCCGTTAAAAGTTTTTCCAAAGTTTTGTTTATTGGAGCGTATTTTTTTTAATTTTTCCACACAAAGCCTCCTCAAAATAGTTTTTACGCCGTAAAAATACGGCAACGGCAGGCCCCGGAAGACTCTCCCGGTAGTTTTACGCGAACCGCGAAAAACTTACATATCCCGCTAAAAAAACGTGAGGCTTCATGCCTTTCCACACCGGCCTTCAGACCGGCAGTTCAACTAAACCGTTCCGCCCGCTTCCGCTTCATGCGACTCGGGCCAACCTGTATTTTTAATTTTTATATTCTAATCCGCCAAAACTATGGCCGTCAAGCGATATTTTGTCCCCGATTCAAGAAAAAACCGCAAAGGACACGGAGGGAAAGAAGCGAAAATGAGCCTCCCCGCCCTGCGGCTAAACTTGACCCGCAAAAATTTTAAGAAACATTTCCATAATGATATTTGTTCAAAAATCAAAATTTTTGCGGAAATTTAAAGCAAAATAGCGTTTCACGTACATATATTTGTATGCGTAAATTACGTTTGCTAAAACAAGGAGTGTGGTACCATATCCGCACGCAAATCAACAACCGCGAAGCCTTGTTTCGCGGCAACAAGGCTTTGGTCATTTTCGCCAAAGTCTTCACAGAAACAAAACAGCGCTACGCTTTCGAGGTTTTGGGTCTCCGTCTTGAAAACGACACGCTTGATTTTTTCATCAAACCCGATAACGGTCTGGAACTGCCGGCCATTATGAAATGGCTGAAACAGGTGTTTTCCCAACGGTACAACCACGCGGACGGTCGTGTAGGCCATATTTGGGGAGACCGCTATTGGTCGCTTATTCTTGTGGGCGAACCGCCGGAAGGCGAGGTGGTGACGCCCTCCACCAGCAGCCCCCAACAAACGGCGGTGGAAGCCCCCTCGTCAGAGCTGCTCGACCGTGCGTCCGGCTCACCGCAGGCGCGCCGGGTGGCGGCAAGCCGTTTCGCGGCTTGTTTTATGGGCGGGGAGGAGACTAGGGTCAGACCCCAGTACCGGTATACAAGTATCCGGGCCGGTTTTTTTCTCTTCCCCGCCGGTATTGAACCCGGATAACCGGACAGGACAGCCTGCGCCGTAGGCAGGCAGGCGGGTTAGCCCCCTCGCTAAGCCACGTAACAACGGTAGGAGTTTGCGGAGACAACTACAGAGCGGTTGTCCAAGCGCGCAGCGCTTGCGTAGCAAACTCCGGAGACAACCGCTGCGCGGTTGTCCAGCCGCCCGCGGCTTGGGACGTAAACTCAGCCTGTGACATACCGCCTTCGTGGGAGTCAAGCACAGAGAGAACCGCCGGTAAAGTCCCTTCAACAGCGGGTAGAGTTTGCGGCGCACTACCCATCACAATTTCGCTATTTCATCAATGGAAAGGCCGGTTCCCATCGCTATTTGCGAGGCGGGTATGCCCATTGCCTTAAGATTCCGGGCAACTTCCCGCCGTCCTTCGTCCAGTCC
>JAIRMP010000229.1 GCA_031258615.1 Spirochaetaceae bacterium
CAAACTTAAACTGACAGTAGAGGATCCGTCTTAGTAAAAACCCACCCCCCGGCGCCCCATGTAATGCCGAACACCAGTCAGCGGAAGCAATAGCGGGGCGCCTGGGTACTGTGCGTAAATAACATGACCTCCTGTCATGTTATTTACGCGCAGTTACCAATCAAACCTTATCGAAAGCACATCCGCCCCCTCGCCGGTTCCCACGCCCGCCCCCACAACAACGGTAGGAGTTTGCGGAGACAACCGCGCAGCGGTTGTCCAATCACCATAATTTTGACACATTTCCTTTGTACGATGGATGAGAAAGCAACGACATTCATGTTTTTGACCAGGAGGGTGTCTGTGGAATTGATATTGAGTCATTGGCGGGGTGAGAGAATGAAGCATTTTTTGTATGATTTTGGAAGAGGCGGCGGACGGGTTTTTCCCGTTCTTCTGCTTGCCGCCGGTTCCCTGTTTGCCCAGAGCGGGCAGCAGGCGGCGGGTAAGCTCAATGTGGTAAAGAGCGCGATCTCGGACAGCGACCTCGTGATAGAGATTGCCGAAGTAACGGAGAACGCTCTGTTCTATCCGGTGGATGTGGAGGGGACGCGGCTTGAAGTGCTGGCGGTAAAAGCGCCGGACGGCACGGTACGCACGGCGTTTAACACCTGCCAGGTGTGCTACGCTTCGGGGCGGGGCTTTTACAAACAGCAGGGGACGGTGCTGGTATGCCAGAACTGCGGCAACCGCTTCCGCATGAGTCAGGTGGGCGTCCGTTCCGGCGGCTGCAACCCCGTGCCTATAGGCGCGGCTTACAGAACGGAAACCGAGGCAAACATCACGATCTCAAAAAGTTTTCTAAAGGAAGCGAAGGTTATTTTCGCCAGGTGGAGGAGGAGTTAAAGTATGCAAACTGTGATACCGGTTGGAGGCATGACCTGCGCCGCCTGTTCGGCGCGGGTGGAGAAGGCGATAGCCAAACTGGAAGGCGTGGAAAGTTCCGTTGTGAACCTTGCCACTGAAAAGGCGACGGTGGTTTACAACCCCGATATGATCCGCGTCTCGGCGATAAAGGGCGCGATAGAAAAGGCCGGCTACAAGGCGCTCGACTTTTCCGGCGCGGGGGCCGCCGACGAGGACAGGCGCCGCAAGGAGCGGGAGATAAGGACGCTCTGGACAAAATTCATCGTGGCCTCCGTCTTCGCGTTCCCGCTGCTCTATATCGCGATGGTTCCCATGATAACATTGTTCAGCCTGCCCTTTCCCAGCGCGCTGTCCCCGATGAACTTCCCGCTTGTATACGCGCTTACCGAGCTTGCCCTCGTGATCCCGGTGATCATAGCGGGGAACAGGTTCTACGCGGTGGGCTTCAAAAACCTGCTCCACCGCAGCCCGAACATGGACAGCCTGATCGCCATAGGGACAACGGCGGCGGTCGTCTACAGCCTCTACAACACCGCCCGGATAGCGCTGGGAGACTTTCACGCGGTAGACGCGCTGTACTTTGAAACCGCCGGCGTGATCATAGCGCTGATACTGCTCGGAAAATCGCTGGAGGCCGTGTCGAAGGGCCGCACGAGCGAAGCGATAAAGCGCCTGATGGGGCTTGCCCCAAAGACGGCGACCATCATCCAGAACGGCGTCGAGAAGGAGATAGCTATCGACGAAGTGATACCAGGCGACATCATAGTCGTCAAACCGGGCGCGAAGATACCGGTGGATGGCATCGTTACCGAAGGTAACACGTCCATAGACGAATCGATGCTTTCAGGCGAAAGTATGCCCGTCGACAAAAAATCAGGCGACAAGGTGTACGCCGCCACGATAAACGCCAACGGCCTAATCCGCTTCCGCGCGGAAAAAGTCGGCGCCGAGACCGCGCTCGCCCAAATCATCCGCCTCGTGGAGGACGCGCAGGGCTCAAAGGCCCCGATAGCCCAGCTCGCCGACATTGTATCCGGCTACTTCGTGCCTATCGTCTGCGCGATAGCGCTCGCCTCAGGCATTGCCTGGTTCGCGGCAGCCTCCGCCGGGCTTGTAACGCCGCCGCCCGGCAAAAATACGCTAGAGTTCGCGCTCACCATCTTCATCTCCGTGCTTGTGATCGCCTGCCCCTGCGCGCTCGGCCTGGCCACGCCCACCGCCATCATGGTCGCCACCGGCAAGGGCGCCGAGTACGGCATCCTGATCAAAAGCGGCGCGGCGCTGGAAACTACCCACAAGATCAACACGATCATCTTTGATAAGACCGGCACGCTCACCGAGGGCAAACCCCGCGTTACGGATGTTTTCACTGTTGAGGAGGGGGGAAGGGTGGAGGCCGTGACTACCGTGTCAGCCACTCCTTCCGGGCAAAAGGCTCAACCGCCTTTTGGGGGGAGTCTCCCCCCTGGTTCCAGCCCAGCAAGCGGGTCTTCCACCACCCCCCTCAGCGGGGGCTCCGCCCCCGCAACGCCCCCGCTCAGCGCCGCGCCAACGGCAACGCCCCCTCAGTCCGATAGCGGATACAGGCTGCTGCGGATAGCGGCTTCCGCGGAAAAAGGCTCTGAACATCCGCTCGGGCAGGCCATCGTGGAGGGGGCGCGTGAGCGCGGACTCGGCCTCCTGGAAATGAGCGGCTTTCAGGCGCTGCCAGGACGCGGCATTGAGGCCGTCATAGACGACGCCGCCGTACTGGCCGGAAACAAAAAACTGTTCCTGGAGCGGGGCGTCAGCCTTGCCGCGCTGGAAGCCGAAAGCGACAGGCTGGCTAACGAAGGCAAGACCCCGATGTTCATAGCGCTGGACGGGAAAGCGGCGGGCATCATCGCCGTGGCGGACACGATCAAAGAGGGCAGCGCGGAGGCTGTCTCCCTGCTTCACCGGATGGGGATAGAGGTCGCCATGATCACGGGCGATAACGCCAAGACAGCCGCCGCCATAGCGAGGGAGGCCGGCATAGACCGCGTCCTTGCCGAGGTGCTGCCGGGAGACAAGGCGGAGGAAGTGAAAAAATTACAGAAAACCGTCGTAAAATTAGCGCATGGAGCAACGAATCGCCAACGGCGATTCGTTGCCATGGTGGGGGACGGCATCAACGACGCGCCGGCCCTTGCCCAAGCGGACATAGGTATCGCCATAGGCAGCGGCACGGACGTGGCTATGGAGTCGGCGGACATAGTTCTGATGCACAGCGACCTTAAAGATGTTCCCACCGCGATAAACCTTAGCAAACAGACGATCCGCGTGATAAAACAGAACCTGTTTTGGGCGTTCGGCTACAACACGCTGGGCATCCCTATAGCGGCGGGCCTCTTGTACCTGTTCGGCGGCCCGCTCCTCAACCCGATCTTTGCCGCCGCCGCCATGAGCATGAGTTCCGTCTCCGTCCTTACCAACGCTCTGCGTCTCAAAGCAGGCCGGCCTGCACCAAACGTACGCCAATAGCTGAGGCTTGGAGTTTGCGGAGACAACCGCGTAGCGGTTGTCCAAGCGCGTAGTGCGCCGCAAACTCCGGAGACAACCGCGTAGCGGTTGTCCATTCGATGAGCGTGAAAGAGAACGGGTTAATAGTGAGCAGCCGCGGGCAGGCGGCGCGCGGCTGCTGCTAAACGATTCAAATTCAAGGAGAAAGAAAATGAAAACTGGAAATATCATTGTAAAACAAGATTTGCCACAGGCATGGTCCCGTGTTTGTTTTGACGGCGCTTTCCTGCGAAAAACTGGATGTGGTGGGGAGCGGCTCGGTCTCCTCTTTTGAAAAGGTACTAAACCAGATGCCGCTGTCCGTAGCGCCTGACAGTCAGTCAGGCATCTGGTCGCTGTCGGCCCCGGACGGGAGCGCCCGCTTCCTCTGGGGCGGGGATTCTTCACTGAGTTCCCGCTTCGACACGGCAATCGAATTCGAGGCAGCGCCCTTCCTGGACGCCGGCCTTGACCCCGTCAAACCCCCCGGAAACTTTTCCCGCGGGAACTTTTCCCGACATGACGGCAATAGTTCCCTTCATGTCGGCAAAACTTCCCGACGTGTCGGCAAAACTTCCCTTCATGTCGGCAAAACTTTCCCTCATGTCGGCAAAACTTTCCCTCATGTCGGCAAAACTTTCCCTCATGTCGGCAAAACTTTCCCTCATGTCGGCAAAACTTCCCGACGTGTCGGCAAAACTTCCCGACGTGTCGGCAAACCCGCTCTGACAAAAAAACCCTTGACTATTAAATGAGATTCAAGTTATTATCTTGACTTTGTAACATGGAGGGTAAAACCGTGGATAAAAAATTTTTAGATGAGATGGAAAAATCCCTTGCGAAGTTAAAAAAAGAGATCATCGATAATCTTGTTGTTAGTAATAATGACTTTAAGGATATTGTCGAGGGTATGGACCCCAAAGACTTAGCCGATATTGCGTCAGATGATATAGACAGGAAGATGATTGAGGCAATCGGTTCCAAGGAGTTGAAACGGCTCAAGCAGATAGATTCAGCGTTGACTCGCATAAAACAGGGTAAGTATGGGCGTTGCGTTAAGTGCGGAACCATGATACCTCAGGACAGGCTTGAGGCTATTCCTTACGCACTGATGTGTATCAAATGTAAAAGCGCGGACGAAAGGCGCTACCGTTAGAAGGCGGGGCTTTAATGACGGACAACGAGGCGTACTGCCGTTCAACCTGTGAAGAGCTTTCCGGGCTTGCCGTATTTTCCGCGCTAAAGAAAGACCCGTTGCTGCGCGCATTCGTTGATCTGCTTGAAATTGACGGCAGGGATCGCAGGCCGCCCTCGCTGGTACAGGCCTGGGCGCGTTTTACCGCGGCTTTTGCCAGTCATGCAGACGGAGAGCCGTTTTGCCGCGTCCTTTACAGGCTCGCGCTTGCTGATGTGAACGGCTTTACGCTTGCCGCCGAACGTGGTGATCCGGATAAGGACAGCTTTTTGGCGGCGCTTGCCGCGAATGATCTTGCCGCCCTGTCCCGCGCCGCCGTGTTCGACTTCAGGCATCTGGCCCATTTTTACGCGGAGATGTTTGAGGGGACCGGAGGGCAGGCCCTTGAACGCATCGAATCGGAGGCGCGGCTGTTGATGGAGGCCGGAGGCCGGGACTGTGCCGGTACCGTATCCGGTGACTGGACGCCCGCCGCCTTTGCCGCTGTCATACGCGGAAACGGCGCGGGCAGCCTTGCCACACATAAAATGTTCCGCATAGAGGACGGAAAACTGCGCCCTGCCGTCAACTGCGATCCGGTGCGGCTTGTCGACCTGTCGGGCTACGAGGAAGAACGGCAGGTCGTAATCTCGAATACACTCCGCTTCCTGTCGGCCCACGGGAACGAGGCGGCGAATTTTCCTGTGGCAAACAACATCCTGCTGTACGGCGATAGGGGTTGCGGGAAGTCCGCCACGGTAAAGGCGGTCTGCAACGAGTATTCCGAACGCGGGCTCAGGCTTGTGGAACTGCGGAAGGCTGAGCTGGCCTCCCTGCCCGCCGTGACGGGAATGCTTGCCGGACGCGGCCTGCGCTTCATACTGTTCATTGATGATCTGTCGTTCGAGGCGGGAGACGGCGATTTTATGATGTTGAAGGCCATGCTGGAAGGCGGTATAGAAACTACGCCGCCCAATGTTGTTATCTACGCGACAAGCAACCGCCGCCACCTTGTAAAGGAACCCCGCTCCGACAGACCCGCATCTTCAAGCGATGTGCGGGCATTCGACACGATGCAGGAGCAGCTTTCACTGTCCGATCGTTTTGGCATTACCGTTATCTTCAGCGCCCCCTCCCAGGACGAGTACCTGGGT
This sequence comes from Spirochaetaceae bacterium, assembly GCA_031258615.1. Lineage (GTDB taxonomy): Bacteria > Spirochaetota > Spirochaetia > Treponematales > Breznakiellaceae > JAIRMY01. The sequence goes on from JAIRMP010000229.1 coordinate 5,755, forward strand.
ATCGCTGAATTCATAGCGCGGAAGCACGGACTTCTGCCGGAAGACGCCGGCGCGGACCAGCTTCAGCGTTTCAGGGAAAACGCGGTGCGCTGGGAACGCTGGTTTAACGGACGCTCCCCCCGCACCGCCGCCCAGTTTGTTGAATGGCTGGCCGGCGGTGGAGACTTTTTCCCCTGGGATTCCCCGGCGTTTTAATTTTCATTCGCAAGGAATCAGTCAAGGCTCCCCGGCACATTCCTGTTTCTGCATTACCATTTAAAATTCTTCTTTGCCTCATGCTTTCGAATTGACCGCGCCAGCCGCACTCGTTGCATCTACCTCTGCTCTGTCACCTTTTAACCGTTTGGTCAAAGAATTTGTTAAATCGACTTGAAAAAAATGGAAATATGTTGTACGATCAAGACATGCCTACAATTTCAATGTTTTATGGCATATTAATTATGATATAAGGACCGTAGATAAATAGAAGGGGAAATTCCAAAAGAAAAAGAAAAATTAGTTTCAGCATGGATAATTTTACATTAGGATGATTTGTTGGCAAATTGGGAATTAGCCCAAAATGGTGAAGCGCCATATAATATTGATCCATTAAAATGAGGCCCGGGGAAGCAATGTATTTGTCAGTGATAAAAGTCAAACCATTAAAAGATTATGAAGTAGAACTCACCTTTGAAAATAATGAGGTTAAAATATTTGACGTAAGAAGTTATCTGGAAACCGGAATATTCAGGAAACTGAAGGACAAAAAATTATTTAATCAAGTAAAAATATCATTTGACAGTATTGAATGGCCCGGCGGAATAGATTTAGACCCGGAAATACTATATAAGAAAAGCAAAACTGTTTTGTAAAGGCCCCAACCTCACCTGATGGGATGCAGGTTATGCCGTTCCGCGTATTGAGTGTGCCGCAGGCATAGACATCCGTCTAGCTCTGTAACTAACCGAACAATGGCGGCTGGCTGTGGGGCCCCCCCCCCCCGACACCGCGCGCGGCGCTGGTGTGGGGTGCCGGAACCCGGAGGGGTGGGGGGGCGCCCGTGCCAAGGTGGCAAGCGCGAAGGTGGCAAAACGGCGGGCAAAGCATAGGGTCAGAGCGGATGGAGAGAGCGCGTCCTCCGCCTCCCTGATACGCCTCTCGTTGGCGCCGGAACGCCGGTAGCGGTCTT
>JAIRMP010000233.1 GCA_031258615.1 Spirochaetaceae bacterium
GAAGGGGCTTTTAGCCCCGAAATGAGCCGATTGGAGCGAAAGGGGGCGGTAGCCCCCTTTGTTAAAGCACTAGAGAGCAAGAAAAAGTTCTGAAATCGCTCTACGCCTGAATAGTTACAAAAATTGTATAAAAACATTTACCTGAACGCCCTGCGCCGTATGGCGCAGGGCTATTGCGTAGTTGGGCATAAAATACCGCACATAACAGGACTGTATATGTGTATACCCGCAAAGTCCGCCGCCGGCAAACCCCGGGCCTTTCCGCCAGGACGCTTGGCAAATTTCCGCTCTTGGTATATGGTGAAGCGGGATGCAATATGAAAAATAGATTTAGTCAAAATGTGGGTATCAAGGCGGCGGCTGTGTTTTGCGGCCTTGTTATGTTTACGCTGACGCCGCGCTTTCTGAACGCGGCGGTTCACAGCAAGGAGAAAGATTTGCCGGATGTGTTTCAGCCTGGGGCTTTTGAGGATTTGGGTGACGGGGTTTTCGCGGTTATAACTACAAACCGCGGTCAGATCGTGGTGAAGCTGTACTACGATAGGGTTCCGCTTACCGTCAGCAATTTTGTGGCGCTTGCCGAGGGCAAGATGGACGCGGCCAAAGGTAAGCCGTTCTATGACGGCCTGAAGTTCCACCGCGTGATAGTCGACTTTATGATTCAGGGCGGCGATCCGCTCGGCAACGGCAGGGGCGGCCCCGGTTACAAGTTCCATGACGAATTCGATCCGGGCCTGAAACATGACGGGCCGGGAGTGCTGTCCATGGCCAACTCCGGCGCGAACACCAACGGCAGCCAGTTCTTCATCACGCACAAGGCGACGCCCTGGCTGGACGGCAAGCACAGTGTCTTTGGCCGTGTTGTCCGGGGGCAGGATGTGGTGGACGCGGTAATGCAGGGGGACACGATGAAAACGGTAAGCATCGTGAGGAACGGAGAAGCGGCGCAGGCGTTCCGCCCGAATCAGGCGAGTTTTGACAGCCTGGAAAAGGCCGCCGCCAGTGCCGCGTTCTAAAAAGCGATCTCCGCGCGCAGGGCCGACGTTAGTAAAATCGAGGCCAAGTATCCCAACGCCTCAAAAAGCGCGTCCGGTATCTGGTATGTGGTGAGCAAACAGGGGAGCGGCAGCAAGCCCGGTAAGGGCCAGAAAATCAGGGCCAACTACAGGCTGACGCTGCTTTCCGGTCAACTGATCGACGCTTCCGGGAAGCACGGCGGCCCCATTGAATTCAATGTGGGTACGGGCCAGGTGATTCCCGGCTGGGACGAGATGCTGCTCGATATGCGTCCCGGCGAAAAGCGGACGCTTGTCATACCGCCTGAGCTGGGCTACGGCGAAGACGGCGCGGTACGCATCGTCATCAAGACCACATTCACGCTTGGCCACATGGAGTATCTGTATCCATTTCTTTTGCGCGGGGGTCGTCATTTTTAGTTGTATCTCTCCTGTCAGGCATAGCTCATCAGTTCCATGCCGCCGAGCAGGGCGGACAGGTCAACGATTCGCTTCCGTATTCCCTCCCCCTGCTTTGCGCTCTGCGCCTTGATTTCCGCGATTTGCTTGTCCGCCTCCGCGTCAATCGCCGCAAGCTCATGCTCAAGAAGCCCGATTTCTTTGAGGGCGAGGTTCGCGTCCTCAATGGTCTTAATTTTGCTGACATTCGGCTTTAGCCGCGCCATATTTACCTCTTATAACGCTTTATCCTGCCTGGGGGTTTAATGCGCCGCCGCAAATTTTATTTGCGCGCAAACTTGTTTGCGCGCTTGCTGCGGCTCATTCTAGCGGATAGCCCGACCTGCCACTTGTGGGGGGATGCGCCCATCTCTGAATGGAGATGTTTATAAAACTGCTAGCGGCCGGATCGCCGTATAAAGGTGTTCATGCTTTTCAACAGAGCAAAGATTAGCGGGGCAAGGACAGAGTTCATGGCAAGCTCGACCCAAAGCGCCGGCGTGTTGAAGTGGTAGGCAGGAATCGTGTCGGTAAACAGCAGGTTGAGCAGAAACAGAAGACCTGCCTTCATCAGCGTAGCGCCTGCACACAGGGTTACCGGCAGCAGGATTCTGTCAAGCAGAAAATTTCCGTTCAAAAAACCGGCGGCTGCCCCGATTACGGTACGGATGAACAGGTTCAATCCCAAAGGCGCGCCGGACAGGAAGTCCAAAAGAAGTCCGGAAAAAAAACCGGCAAGCTGGCCTGTCATCATACCGTTCAGGTAAGCGGAAAATACCAGAATGTCGAGGGCAAGATCAGGTTTGGCATAAAAATACATGGACAGGGGGGACAGCAGAGTCGATTGCAGAATTCCGGCGGTGACGATTAATACGGTTATCCATACTATTTTTTTTGTCATCCGGTTTTGTCCTCAATAACAAATACATATTCGAGCCGTGAAAAATCTATCGCGCTTTCAATTTCCAGCCCTATAAAAGTTTCGTATTTCTGATCCAGAATTTTGCTTACCCTGCCAACGACTATACCGGCGGGATACACACCACCCATGCCGCTTGTAACGATAATGTCGCCTATATTCACATCCGCACGCGCCCTCTTTGTAAGCGACCTTATCAGAAGCGGGAATGTATGGCTGCCCTGGCCCTCAACAATGCCTTCGTAACGTTCCTGGGCAAGGCGGCTTGACACAAAACAGCGCTCATCGTACAGCGGCATCACAAGGCTTTCCAGATGGGCCGTCTGTATTACCTTCCCGACCAGGGCCTGCATACCGTCCTGGAACGCGATTACAGGCATATTGTTTTCTATACCGTGGACCGCTCCTTTATTGATCACGAAGGCCGAAAAAATATTATCCGGATCGCGCCCGGAAATTTCTGCCGGTATATGTTTGTACCGGGCGGTTTTTGAAAAATTTAACTGTTCCCTCAGGCGGTTGTTTTCTGTGTATATTTCCGCGGCGTTCCGTTCAAGGTATTCATACCGGGCTATACGTTCCAACAGTTCGTTGTACTCGCGCCGCAGTACGACCAATTCGTTCACGGAAAGTAATGTTCTGGAAACAATGGAGGAAACGGCGTGAACCGCGCCGCGTATACCGGAAAAGACCGACAATCCGGTGTCTTTTATGTTCACTACAAAATTTCTTGTGGAAAGCAGCAACAGGGAGAAAGAAATGATAATAAGTGTCACAAAAACATAAACATTGGCGCTTATACGCTTTTTCTGCTTAATCCTGCCCCGTGTCATCTGTTGATATTGTCATAAATATTTCGGGAAATATCAAAACCGCGTACATTATCAAAGTACTTCCCTGCGCCCAGCGCCACACATTCGAGCGGATTTTCCGCAAGGATGACGGGGACGCCGGTCTCCCTGGAAATAAGTTTAGGCAGCCCTTTGAGCAGGGAACCGCCGCCCGTCATAACTATGCCCTGATCGACAATGTCAGCGGCAAGTTCAGGCGGCGTATGGCCAAATGTACGCTTTACCTCGTCTATTATCTGGGTGAGCGGATCTTTCAGCGCGTCACTTACCTCAACCGAATCTATCTCAAGCCGCCGGGGAAGGCCGGTAACCGCATCACCGCCCTTTATTTCTACTTTTTCGATGGTTTTATCCGGCAAAGCGTTGCCAATCTCAATTTTAAGCCGTTCCGCCATCTGCTCGCCTATTATCAGGCCGTGCTTGTTGCGCACATGTTTAACGATCGCCTCGTCAAACTCATCGCCGCCCAACCGTATCGCGTTGCTTACCACCATACCGCCCAGTGAAATAACGGATATTTCTGTGGTACCGCCGCCTATGTCACAGATCATGTGGCCGGCAGGCTCAAATATCGGTATGTTGGCGCCGATGGCAGCGGCGCGGCTTTCCTCGATCACCATCACATCCCTGGCGCCGCCTTTGTAGGCGCATTCCTCGACAGCCCTCCGTTCAACCTCCGTGATACATGATGGAATTCCTATTATCATACGGGGTTTGATGAAGTTGAAGTGATGCGGAAGCGCCTTGGAGAGGAAGTAGCGGATCATCTTTTCTGTGGATTCAAGGTCGGCAATTACCCCATCCCTCATAGGCCGGATAGCTATTATGTTTTCCGGTGTTTTCCAGAGCATACGTTTGGCCTCATGCCCCACGGCCAACACCCTTTTTGTCCCGCGCTCCACTGCAACAACGGACGGTTCATCAACAACGATACCTTTACCGCGTATATAAATAAGCGTATTACAAGTACCTAAATCTATGCCAATATCCGAGGACTTAAGCCCAAACATTTTTCCTCCGACGCCGCACCAGCCGGCGTGTTCCAGATAATTTTGATACACAGCCTTGAGGCTGCGCCAGTTATACCCGCAATGCGGGCGCCTGGTAATAAAATAATTTCCTTAACGGAACCCGCCACTGTGAAGTTACCGGAACTACCGCTTTTGATAAACACGAAATCAGAGCAATTCACATGGCAAGCCGCGCTATGGCCGGCGCATAAGCCGGATCGAGGCGCAAAACTTTACGCCATTCGGCGCGCGCTTTCGTGGTTTCACCTCGTTCCGCGTACAGCAACCCCAACTCATAACGGGCATCGGCCTGCTCCCCGCCCTCATTCAGAATGCGGAGATACTGGCGCTCCGCGCCTTCCGTATCACCTTTTTTTATCAGGACCTTGCCCAAAAGAAGTCCGGCGGAAGCTATCACCGAAAAATCCTTCGATGTTTCGGTACATTGCAAGAGGTAAGCGTTCGCGCTGTCATACTCGTCCAATTCGATATAAGAGCGGGCTATCGCAAGCAGTAAAATATCGGAAGGGCCGCGGCCTGCCTCATTCGCGGCAACGGGAACAAGCGCCTCGGAAAAGGCGGCAATGCTTTTCCGGTATTCGTGTATCTGCGCGTACGCAAGGCCCAAATATTCGGGAATATCTTCCGCGCGGTACGAGGCCGCAAGCGCATCCTCCAGGTATTTGATCGTCAGGTTCGCGTAATCGGGCCCCTTCTCAAAGTATGCCTTTCCAAGTACATAGTATACCGCCCCGTTCCCGGCTCCACCGTTACATAGCAGCGCCTTACGCAGGGCAGATATGGACTCGTCCGTGTACATCTGTATGTCTTGTGTATTTATCTGGGCGAGGGTGAGCTGGTACGCCGCATACCCGCGCAGTGAAAGCAGAAAAAAATCAAGAGGAGCATATTCAAGCAGCCGTCCGCTCTCCTCGTACACATCCCTGTAAGCGCCGTTCTTCCAAAGCTGCGCCAAATCCCTGTACATCCGCTGAGAGTGGTTTCTTGTCGATATAACAAGTACGAGTCCTGCCGAAATTGCTATAAGAACTGCCGCGGCAAGAAAAATTCCACGCGGATGCCGCCGTCTGCGGTTATGGAGTCCGTGGGCTTGCGCGCTTTTTGAATGCATACACAAAGTGAATTACTTTTTTGCCAAAAAGTCAAGATAAAGAGATGCGGTATTATCCGCCGGGAGATGCGGGACTCTCAGGCGAGAGTTGCGGGACTTTTTGGAAAAACATACGGCCTTTTTTTTGGGTTTCGCTATCGCTTGCGCGGCTGCGTCCTCCCGCGCATCAGGCGGACAGCACTGGTTAGCCGGGGTATCAAATGATAGTATTTTACTATGATGTATTATGATTTTAGTAGACTTGGCCGCGCCGTGCGGCATGGTACGGTGCAGAGGTTTTTAGGGATACTGTTATCTGTTCTGTTGGTGAGCGAGGCTGTGCGGGCTCAGGAAGCTGTGGACACGTCCGAACTTGAAAACAACCTGGGACCTGTTGAATTTATCGACAACATGGCCGCGCCCGGGCGCATCAATACGCGGCAGCAAATTTTTGACATCGGCAATGCGCTGGGACTTGCAGTGCGGGACAACGCGGCTGTGACGGGAGACGCCTCACGTTACTTTGTGATTCACCGCCTGCACCCGGTGGAATTTGATAAACTGGACGGCGATATTTTCGGCCTGGGTATAGACGCGGAGGTTGACCGCATACGCAACCTCCGTCTGATCATCCAGGGCTACCTGGAGAGCGCCTACGGCTATAGCGCCCTGAACGCCGCCCTGCTCGCCGAATACATAACCATCTACAACGCGGTACACAGGGGGGATAGTGCGTACTTTACCGGACGTTACAAGACTCCGCTTTTGGGCGGCCTTGAAGCCGGCAAGGAGGGTATATCCACCCGATGGGACGAATGGCCCGGCGCTACGTTGATGTTGATACCGCTCCGGACGGCGACTGACGGTTCCCTGAGCGCTGTTGACACCACTTCGATTACCGGAAGCGAGGTGGTTGACGAACTGCGCAAGGAGGATGACCGTGGCATAGAACAGCGGCAGCAGATGGTTGAGCTGAAGGAAAAGGAGGCTGAGGAGGCGGCGCAGAAGGCCACGGTACAGCGGGACGAGATAGCGCGCGAGGAGGCGGGCATAGCGGAAGAACGCCGGGATGTCCTGGAGGAGAGGCGGCGTATAGAGGAAGAGCGGGCTGATGTAACTCCGGGCGCTACGGCGGAAGAGGAGGCGGTCAGGCAGGCGGCCCTTGATGACAGGGAGGCTGCCCTTGCGGAGAAAGAGGCCGACCTGGAAGCGCGTGAGGGCGGCGTTGAAGAAAAGAAAGCTCTGGCTCAGGCGAACGAAGAATTTGCCGGGCGCAAAGCTGAGGAAGCCGCCGCCGAGCGCGCCGCGATAAGCGATGATCAGCAGGAAATGATAGGTGCGGGAAGCACGCCCGCGCGGTCCCAGCCTGCCACTATACTCGGCATAAAACTTGTCGGGCCGGATTCGCCTGAAGGCATACCCGTGCTGGTCGTGCCGTCCACGGGAGAACAGGTAAAGGCTTCCGCGCTGAACACGGTGCGGGCCCGTACACTGGTAAGCGCAGGCGGCAAAACTTTTGCCGTAGCGGGTGAAGGCGGTACGGGCGGCGTTCACCGGCTGATCGAAATAGACCCGCTAACGCTTGAAACGGTAAGGCAGAGCGTGGATGAGATTCACAGTGAAAGTCTTATCTGGGTAGAGGGGCCGGATTTATATGCCATACTGAACGGGGCGGACGGACGGCAGTACATAGGATGTTTCAACACAGAACTCGTAAAGCTGGCGCAATCGGCAACTGCCGTTCACCCATTCGCCGACATAATATTTTCAGGCGGACGTTTGCTCACACAGAATACGCAAGGCGCTATAACATCAATTGACAGCCGGTCCCTGGAATAGCAGCGTAGAAGCCGGCCTGCACAGACATCCCAGGCAGCGGAATAATTGTCCCTGAATTTTTTCGGGCAGCGCCTGCTTCTATGCAGCGTGATACAAAGAAAAAAAACACCGGATTTTAGTACGCTGAATGTGAACTAAAGTCATCTCACATAAAAAATACAACGCTGCAAGCGTATTTTATAATCTCACAGTATAAATAAAAAAAAGACTTTACTTTATAAATACACATTGATAACATAGCAAAAATGACGTCATTTGAGAAACAAATAATAAACAGTTTTTTTGAGCGTTATGTAAATTCGTCATCTGATCCGGACAAGCGTATTTTTATTCCTGCGGACAAGGTATTTCCAGGATTTGAAACCGCCTCCCCCGACCAGAAAGAATCATTTCTGGAGGCTGCCGCATCGCTTGAGAAACGCGGCATTTTTAAATTGAGATGGCTGAAAAAGCGCAGGAAGCAGGCGATCAGGGACATTGAGTGTATCAATACGGATGCGCTGTTCCGTTTGGCGGGAAGGCCGTTTCCAAAAGCGATAGCCAAGCAGGTTAAAAAAGCGGCGGAGGCGATGAACAGGGAAGATTATGCTCCATGCTGTAGGGAATTATTGAATTTCATTGCCGAAAATGTCTCGCTCACGGAAATAGAACGCGGTATTGACAGGAAAACATTTAAGGATTTTGCAAAGCTTATCAAAATGTTGTATGAAAACGGAACTGTTTTGCATAAACCTGCATTTCGCGGTTCCCCTTACTCCGTTCCTGACGGCATGACGCCCCGCGCCCTGTCCGTAATGCTTTACAACGATGCAAAGCGGCTTAATGTGATTGTAAAATTGTTTTCGCGGATACTGGGCCGGGCGAACAGGCAGGGTATTTTTATCCCGGATCTTTCGTTTCTTGCCCCTTCTTTTCCTGAAACTCTGGTTTCCGGTAAAATCGCGATTCACTTCACGGAAACAAAAACGCCGCTGGTAAACGCCACAGGAAGTATAATAGGACTCCCGCTTGAAACCGTGAAAAAAGTAAAAAATATTTCTGTTATGAAAAACGGGAAAAAAACAGAAACCCCTTCAGTATTAACCATAGAAAATAAAGAAACATTTTATGCGCTTGCGAATTCAAATATTCATACATGTGCGCTATACACGGGCGGATACCCAAGCCGTGCCGTAACAGCTTTGATGCAGATATTTGCAATTTCAGGATTTGATTTTTTTCACGCCGGCGACGTTGATCCTGACGGTATTTTGATACTCCAGGAATTGCAGAAATCCGTGGAAAAAGCTATCGTGCCTGTATGCATGGATCCCGCTACATTCCATAAGTACCGTAAACACGGCAGGAGACTTGGAAAATCAATAATAAATAACCTCCGTTTTATAAGCGACGAAATGCGTTCCGTTGAAGGAATACAGGATTTGATTTCTTTGATAGAAAGCACAAACCTGGGAATAGAACAGGAGTTTATTGATTATGGTTGTAATAACTGATCCAGTTCCACGCAGATGCCGAGTAGCGGAGCACCCCTTCGGGACAGAAGTAACTGTCAACCGTGTCCCCTGCTTTTAGCGTTACCGTTTGATCTTTCTGCCAGTTACCGGCCCGCATGAACGGTGACGTCCCCACCCAGGGTCCGCAGGCGGGCGCGGTAAGGCTTATGCTCGTACGCTTTTGGCTGTTTATGCGGCGGCGATCAAAACCGGACATAGCCGTCTTTGCCGCAATCGCTTTCCAGTCGGCAAGCCAGGGGTCGAGCAGGATGTCTTCGCTCAAGACCCCGCCGGAAAAAAGTTCGCGGAAACGCACCCAGTTAAAGTTATGCGGCAGCCGCTTTTCACTGTTCCGCGCGGCAAGTTCCAGGAAAAAGACGGCGTCCACCCCTCCGTTCCATGTCAGCTTGATCGAGCCGCCGGACACGTCCAGCGGAAAAATCGCGCCGGCTGGTTTCATAACGCCGTACCGTATTCCCTTGTCCGGCCAGTATGGCCAGGCGATTACCGGGCTGGTCCATTCCTGCGCGAGGTCTGCGTAGGCCGTCTCCGCTTCGGTGCTGTGAATGGCGCCGTCTTTACCGATCCATTCAGTGTGCCAACTCGCTTCACCCAGGACTTCCAGCCAGGAGTCCGGCAAATCCGGAAATTTTATCCGGTACGATTCACGGATTACAGGTTCGCTGCACGCCGCAAACATGCATAGCGCAGCCGCTGCCGCCGCAAGGCGGTATAAAAATTTTTTTGTTGTCATACCATATATTGGACGTCATGTTTCATTTTGCTTTAAATTTTTGAAAAAATTTTTGAAAATATTGACTATATACACCCGTTTTCAAAAATACCCTTACAAAACGGCGGCGTATATGGTACGCTGTCTAGAGTTTGGCCTTTTACAAGCGTCTTGTACGCACCCTTATCCTGTTGTGTTTCGCGTTACTGCCGGTTTTTGGACTGGCTGCACAGGATGCGGCTACGGAAGCGGACAGCGAGGCGGAAGCCGCTCCGGGTGGGGAGGCCGCGCCCAAGTCCGGCGGCGCGGTTTCCGCCTGGTTCAAAAAAACGATATTTTCTTTCGGCGGTTCCATTCTGATTTTTCAGGAAGACTACGGTTTTGAGGCTGCCCCTATACCTGTTCTTCCCGCGCCCGGTTTTGCCTTTACGATGCCTTTGTGGAGTTCAGATTTTGGCGGCGTGGCGCTTGAAACTACGCTTGATATGTATTTTACCTATTATAAGTATTCTTATGAGCTGGGCAGGCCGGTTCCCGCCGAGATTGAAAACCGGTCGGCCTTTGTGTTTGGGCCTGTTTTTGCGTTGCAGGCACAGGGACACATCAACCTGAACAGGGTACGGCTCCGTTTGAACTTGGGAGTCGCCGCCGATCCCCGCATCGTGCTGCTTGCTCCCGACCTGAACGAGGCCGATCTTGACGACGCCAATATACAAACGGACGACATACGCGCGTTTTATAAAGATTTCGACCGCTGGCTGTACCCGGTGCTCGGTTTGGGCGCCGATTTTCATATTACACCGCGCTGGTCTGCGGGGCTCGATCTGCGTACCTGGGCCCCGCTGGATTTCAGCGGTATTGACAGGCAGTTTTTGGGTTGGCGTTTCGGCATAGGCCTGCGCGCATCACGTCTCATCGGCGCTCCGTCAACCGGTTTAACGCGGGACGCTGAGAGCAAGGATGGCGGCTGACAAACGGGGCGGCGCCGCCTCGTCCGTTCCGTTATGCTACATACAAAAAAATTTAACCGATTCAAGCAGGACTTCGCTGGTAAAAGGTTTGACTATATAGCCCTTTGCCCCCTTTTTTATGGCGGTTTTGACAATTTTATCATCCATGTTTGAAGTGATAAAAACAACAGGGATTTTTTTGTATGCTTCATTTTTTTGCAATTTTTCAAGTAAGGCAAGCCCCGACATACCCGGCATCTCTACGTCAAGAAGAATCAGGTCAACCGGTGTGGTTTTCAGTACTTCCTGGGCAGAATCCGCGTTTACCGCAAGCCGCACGTCAAAATTATCCTGTAGTATAGTGTCGATGCATTGCAGCACTTCCGGCGTATCATCAACAGCCAGTACAGTATTTTTTTTCATACTTATTAACTCCTAATTATTTGAATAACGTTTTTATGCAAGCTTATAGTATCACTATAATATTAACATAGAACCGGAATACTGCCAACTTCACGACCATGGCGCAGGATGTTCGGGTACATCCCGGACAGCGGCGGTCAGAACGGAACGGCTATTTTAAATAGTGCTTTTTGTGTAACTCTATTGTTATGGCAGCCCAGTAATATTTTACATAGAACCAGGCGGACGCCTCTTCCCAGTCACGCAGCAGGCTGCCTGAGTCTCTAAGATCACGGAGATACTCGGGGAAAAGTTCGCGCGTATACGCTGTATTCCATTTTACCCCTTCGCCGTAGGAATACCCGCCGGTTTGCGCTTCGTTTGGCCCAACATAGCCGGACGGACGCAGCTTTTTGCTGACGGTCTCAGGCAACAGGATTGGCTGCCAGTAACTTTCGAAATCTTTCTGGGTTACCGGCAGCGCCGGTGGAGAGCGATCCTTCATCCAGTCTGTAACGAGATGTATCCTCTCTTCGCGGTTGCGGAGCTCTGTAAGCGCACGGCTGCCGTAGAGCCGTCTGCCTTGCCGTTTTATACCGCCCCGTGTGATCTCGGCCAGGGTTACCGGACCTTCAAGCGAAAATTCGGCTGCACGCCCGCCGGACGTGGTGGCAGTTTCGACAATAATGCCCTTGCCGGAAGCGTTAACATCCCCTTCCAGCCAGCCATCGGCGTTGCTGTAAAGGAAATGCACCCTGGTAATGAAAAAACGTCCTGTTTCATCCGGCGTATCGCCATAGAATTGTATAAAAGGCATACTATTCAGCGTAAATACAGTCTGCTGTTTCCCGCTTTTCGTGGAAAGCAGCCGGAAAGAGATGTTTTTATCGGAGGATATATATGTTTTTACCGTTTTTTCCGCAAAGGCTGACCCGTCCAGTACCCGCCCTGCCCCATCAACAAGTACGGAAATGCTTTTGCAGGAGGCTGCGGACAAAACGAACGCAATGGACAGCGATAAATAATGAGACGCTTTCATTTACCTATACCAGCCGGCCTTGCGATCAAACCCGCCCTGTTTCGTACCATTTGCTGATACGCCCGTACGCGGTGGTTATTTTAGCCGATTTTGCGGTGGCTTTTTTCATGTTACCCTCGTGGGAGGCGTGCCGATCAGGATGGTGAACTTTCATGAGGCGTTTGTAGGCGGCCTTGCACTGTTCAAAACCGGCGCCGAATTCCAGACCCAGCTCGGCGAAATCCGGCCTGAGCGCTTCTGGCGCCGGCGGTTTTCTTTGCGGGGCGGCGTCCATGCCGCGCCTGTCCGCTGCCTTTCCGCCGCCAAAAAGAGTTCTCCCTTGTAAAAATTCCTCAAGTTCCCGGACAGCTTCGGCAATATCCGGGTCGCCAGAATAGCGTCCCCTTACATCACGCCAGTCATCACCGTCATCCAGATAACTTCGCAAAACGCTGCCCAAACGATCAAAAAATCCCACAACATTTGTATACCACACAAATCTAAATGATTCAATCAACATACACAGGATGAATCAGGGGTGAGCGTATAAAAAAGGTCCGGAAATGAACGATAACATCAATGACGCCGGTAAAAGAATTTTGTTGCTGCATATTGTTTGACCAAATAATGATTAAATGATACAGTTATATTGGAGTTTTCCATTGACAAAATTGAAAATACTTGTTCCGCTAATATTTCTAAATACCTCTTTCCTCCATGCAGACTGGGGGCCAATGATAAATATTGGAATTACTAACTCTCCAATTTTCGGTTTTTATGGAGGAGGGTTTTGGCTGGATTCTGAAAATGAAAAATCTGACGAGTTCTTTTTCTTGCCGGGTTTCTTTCTGCACGGTTCGCTCGGACTATCAAGTCAAGAAGAAAACGAAAATCCTTATCAGACAGGAACAATAGAATACAAAAGGTTTGAAGAAAAAGAGAAAGAGGGTATCACCAGTTATTTTCATCTTGGCTATGGTGTAGGTTTTTACAATCGTTTTAAAATTAAAAGAATTAAAATAGCGCCATTTATTGGTATGACAGGCGTTCTAGTTGAGACAAATAAAGATGATTCAGCAGGAAATTGGATAACTCTGGGTATTAATATATCAACTAGTGTTTTAGGAATACAATATGCATATGGATTTTATCCAATCAATTCAGATTCAATTGGTCATGTACATCAAATTACTTTGTTTTTACGTCTCATGGGATTTGAAAGATGGGAAGAAAACAATGATATAAATAAGGAATGAAGATAAAAGTATATTATGGCTTTAAAAATTTATCTGCGTCCAATATCGCGCCACCTGCGTCCATCCATGTATGTTCAAACATCAAAATTTATACAAGGCCAGGGCAAAAATGGGTTGTGCCGCCGGCACAACCCACACGCGGCAAGCCGCTACGCGGCTTGTACTCCGGTGAACCAACCGCCGCAGAGGCGCAAACAAGTTTGCGGCGGGGTATTAGACCCTACAGACGGAATAAAAAAGCCAATCTCTAAACGCGGTTACGCCTGGGGATTGGCTTTGCTAAAACGGCTGCCGCGCTTACACCACGATAACGCCTGCGCTTTCCATCTCGCGAAGCGCTTTTTCAACGGAGCCTTCAGGGTAGTTTACGCCGCGAACCGCATCGCCGAGCAGGTAAACGGTAAACTTCAGTTTTACCGCGTCCATCGCGGAAAAAAACACACAGTAATCGGTCGCCAGCCCGCCCAGGTAGACCGTGTCCACGCCGAGGCCCGACAGGTAGGCGGCAAGCCCTGTCGTCGTCTTCCTGTCGTTTTCAAAAAAAGCCGAATACGAGTCTATGGACGGGCGGAAGCCCTTGCGGACTATCAGCGTAACTGGCCGCGTGTCCAAACCGGGATGGAAGTCAGCGCCCGCCGTCCCCTGTACGCAGTGGTCAGGCCAGAGTACCTCTCCCTCCTTCCCCGCGGAAGCGGACGCAAACGAACAGTGCCCAGCCGGATGCCAGTCCTGAGTCGCTGCCACGGGAGCGCCCGCCGCCGCAAAGCGCCGGGCCATCTCGTTCAGCGGGGCGACTACCTCGTCCCCCCCTGCCACCGCCAGCGCGCCGCCGGGACAAAAATCATTCTGCACGTCTATCTCCAGCAACGCCGACTTTTCAAAGTTTATATCCACGCCCGCCTCCTTACCACCAGCCGAACAGCATGAATACGCCAGGCCCGCCGGTCGCGAATATCCCTTCCATGATGCTCAAAACTGGGAAGATTTTTCCCAGCGGTTTTATGCCGAGGCCGAGCTGCAAAAAGCCCTCAAACCACAGGACTGCCCAGGCAGCCCAGAGCAGGGCCAGCGATACCGCGCCGCTTTGTACGCATACCGCCGCGCTTACCGCCGCGAACAGCGCAACGCAGACGCTGTACCAGCCGAACGCCGCAAATCAAGGCCGGCCAGGTAGTTGACCGCGATGAACAGGTAGGTGACCCCGAAGAGAAACCCGCCCGCCGCGTTGTTGTAGCCGGCCAGCGCGGATGTGTCCGCCCTGAGTAATCCGATGAAATTACCAATCACAAGAATTGTTCCTGTTACAAGATTGATAAAAGCCGTGGTTTTCGCGTCCCAGTTTGAGATTGCCGCGACACCGTTCATAATTAGCGCTATGCCTACGAAGAGAAGGCAAAGACCTAAGAATCCCATACGATCCTCCTAAGTTCTATTTGCCTTGCTTCAACCATGCACCCAGTTATGGTTAAAGGATGTATGGAAGGAAGGATGATTACCATTCAACCGTAAATACAAGAATTGGTCAAGCAAAAGTATCAAACTGTGACGACAGTAACGCCCGGAGTTATGTGGTTCTGCCTGTGAGCGTTGCGGCCAAACTGCGCCCCGTCAAGCAGGGCAGGCCGGCTATCACACCCTGTTCGCGGTTCCTCGACGGCCCGCCGCCTACATCCTTGAATAGTTTGGCGCTTCCTGCGTTATCTGGACATCGTGCGCGTGGCTTTCACGCAGGCCCGCCGCCGTAATTTTTAAAAATTTACGGTATCTCTTCAGGTCGGCGATACTCTTGCATCCGCAGTAGCCCATGCCCTTGCGGAGGCCGGCTACCAGTTGATGGAGGAACAGCCGGAGTTCGCCCTTGTACGGAACGCGGCCTTCTATCCCTTCCGGCGTAGGATACTCGTCCTTTGCTATCTGGTAGCGGTCGCCGCCTCCATCTTTCAACGCGCCTATGCTGCCCATGCCTCTGTACTCCTTGTAGATGCGCCCGTCAAAGATGATTTCACTGCCGGGCGATTCTTTCAGGCCGGCAAACAGGCCGCCTATCATCACCGTATCCGCGCCCGCGCCTATGGCCTTCGCTATGTCGCCGGAAAACTTTATCCCGCCGTCCGCGATAACGGGGATGCCGTCTTTGGCCGCTTCCTCCGCGCAGTTCCAGACGGCGGTAAACTGAGGCACGCCTACCCCCGCCACAACGCGGGTGGTGCAGATGGAGCCCGGCCCCATGCCTACCTTTACCGCGTCCGTCCCCGCGTCAATCAGGCGGCGCGTCCCCTCTTTTGTCGCCACGTTTCCGCTGATTACAGGTATGTCAAACTTCTTTTTTATGCCGCTCACCGCGCCGGCGACATTCTTGGTGTCCCCGTGCGCCGTGTCCACGACAACAAAGTCGACATGGGCGTTCTTCAAGAGCGGGATGCGGATTTCATAGTCCAGCGGAGAGATCGCCGCTCCTACAACCAGTCTCCCCGTGCTGTCGGTGGCGGCATACGGGTACTGCGCGTGTTTTTCCATGTCTTTCACGGTGATAAGGCCCGTCAAACGGTTTTTATTGTCAACTACAGGCAGTTTTTCTATACGATTCTCGTCAAATTTCCTGCGGGCGCTGTCCGGCGAGGGCGAACCCTGCTCGGTAACGAGCTTCCGCGTCATCACTTGGGAAACAGGAAGCGTATCGTCGCCGCAAAATCTAAGGTCGCGGCTCGTGATTATACCTACAAGGAGTTTATCGCTGTCCAGCACCGGCATCCCGGACACGTTGTACCGGCGCATCATCTCTTTTATCTCGCCGACTTTCGCATCCACCCCGACAGTTACAGGGGTCTCTATCACCCAGTTGAGGTATCTTTTAACGGACGCGACCTGCCGCGCCTGTTCCTCGGGGGGCAGGTTGTGGTGTATCACCCCCGCCCCGCCTTCAAGCGCTATCGCTATTGCCAGCTTTTCTTCGGTTACCGTATCCATCGCGGCGGACACAACCGGCACGTTCAGCTCAATACCGGCGCAGAGCCGCGTCTTTACATCGCAGTCCCTGGGCAAAATCTCCGAATACCCTGGCAGCAACAACACATCATCGTAAGAATACGCTTCTTCAAACATGGAAAGATTGTACCCCGCAGCCCCCTTTTCAAACAAGCAGGCAGGCAGGCAGGCCAGCCTGCACCAAACGTACGCCAATGGCTGAGGAGTCGGCCTTGTCAGCCGCTGAGCGTGAAAGAGAACGGGTTACGAGTTGTCCTTCCGAGCGGCTTTACGAGTAGGTAGGAGTTTGCGGTAAGCCAGCCGTCAGGCTGGCGGCGCAAACTCCGGAGACAACCGCGCAGCGGTTGTCCAGCCGCAGGCGGGTAGTGCAGCGCGTTTGCCGGCGCCGGAAATGCTGCGCATTTTTCCATTGTTAAAAGCTCGACTAAAAAGGGCGGAGAGCGTACGTAGTCCGCTCTCCGCCTTGACACCCCCTTGACAGTTTTTTTAACGTTGTTTACACTAAACGAACAATGAAAGGTATGGCAACCATAACGATAGGCCGCAGGCCGCAGGCCGCAGGCCGCAGGCCGCAGGCCGCAGGCCGCAGGCCGCAGGCCGCAGGCCGCAGGCAATTATGGGGCCGGTTTCCGCCTTGTCAAGTAGCTAACAGCTTAAATTCAGCTTTTTTATCATTTTTTTCTCAAATTTACGTTCCCCCAATCATTAGATACATTCTCCCAAACATTGCGGGAACTCCCCCGAAGGCTGGATACACTCCCCCAAACATCGGGGAAACTCTCCCGAACATTGAATACATTCCCACTAAGACCGGGGGAACCCCCCGGAACACCGGATACATCCCCCCTAGACCTGAGGGAACTCTCCCACTGGCTTCAAACCTTCCCCCGGTATGCGGGGAAGGAAAAATTACAGAAAAAGGAGACCATCATGGCAAAAAATCATGATTACATCCCCCAAAATGATGACGACCTGCTCGCTTTCGCCAAAAACTTCTATGCCTATGCGTTGGCGAACTATGCCCGCTGGCAGATTCCCAGCTCTCAGCCTTACCTTGAGGCCCCCATCGCCGCCTTCGAGAGCGCCCTCGCGGTGTTTAAGGGCCCAAACCACGGCAAAATCGACACCCTCACCAAGAACGAGACCAAAAAAACGCTTGACTCCGCCCTGCGTACCTACATTCAAGGCTTTATCGCTCGGAACCCCGCGGTTACGGACGAGGACCGTGAGCGGATGGGGCTTCCCCTGCGGGATACCATTCCCACCCACCACCCTGCGCCGGAGATAAAACCCGTGGCGGAGGCCGTGCCTTCGGGCAAGGGCAGGCACACGGTAACGGCATTGAACCCGCAGACCGGGAACAAGCAGAAACCGCCTGTGGTGAAGGGCGTGGCCTTTGCCCACCGGGTGCGGGGGCCGGAGGAAGCCCCGGCGAAAGCGGAGGATATGCCTTCGGTGTTTCAGACCGCCGCGGTGAAGGATTTCCAGTGGGGCGCGGAGATTTACGGCAAAGTGGTTGATTACGCCTGCGCCTACGAGAATGACGGCGGCAAGCGCGGCCCCTGGTCGGACGTATCGAGCGTGATCATCGCCTGACCCCTAACAAAGGTGTTAGCCGCTTATGCGGAGAACATACATTTTGACGGCGGGATCGCCATACTATGGCGCGACCGCGTGCGAACAAGTTCGCAAAGGAGTTGTATCATTAAAAGGAAACATGGCGTATTTGTATTGGTTGTGGCTTTTGCCATAATGGGCGTTCCTCTCGCTGCCCAGGAAGAGGGGGCAGGGGGAAAGGTAAACGTTACCCTTGATTTTAGCGCGACCGCGCTGTCGGTGAATAACGATGGGGATGTGGACAGCTTCACCGATTCGGGGTTCGGCGATGACAACGAGAGCACCCTTGGCTTTAGTTATGAAAACGAATTTTTTGGCGGGGTAGCTTCGCTTGGTTTCGGCCCACAGACATTTCGTTTTTTTGACGGAGAAATGGCCGATGGTATGCAGGAGAAGCTTTTTTCCATTGACAAACTCTATGCGTGGATAAAGCCCTTCGGCGACTATTTCAAGTTTTCCGCCGGTATCTTTGAAAATACTGATGGCGTAGCAGACTATACCGATGACATTGATAACTTTGGTATGGGTGTTTTTGTATTTGGTGAAGGCGGAGGGGCTTTTACCGAGCCTACTGAAAATACCAATGTTGCATTGGTGAACGGCTTCCTTCCCGAGGTAACTTTTGGCCCTGTTACCGCACAATTTCTTTTCTCTCCGAATTTCAGCAAAAATAGCGCTAATATATTTTTTGATGATTATATGAACACAACTGGACTCAATGCGCTTGGTTTAGGTCCATCCGATGTTGATTCGCGCCTTTTCCGTATCGGAGGTAGAATTATTGCGAATATCGGCGTGGGAACCGTTTCCGCTCTGTTCAAACTAAACCACTGGCCAATGGCGGCATGGAATACATCAAGAACCATAGCGGCGATGATGAGTGGTGAGCCCT
Source organism: Spirochaetaceae bacterium (assembly GCA_031258615.1). Classification (GTDB taxonomy): domain Bacteria; phylum Spirochaetota; class Spirochaetia; order Treponematales; family Breznakiellaceae; genus JAIRMY01. The sequence goes on from JAIRMP010000233.1 coordinate 18,531, forward strand.
CCCCTGCGCCATACGGCGGCACTGCGGTAGATAATATGACCTTCGGGGTCTATGCGGACATTACGGCGGTAGAAAATCTGGGCATTTCTCTGGGATACACCGGTTTTATAGTTGCAAGCGATGAGAATGGCGTTGACAATGTTCTATGGAACGGTATTGATCTTCGGGCTACCTGGACAGGCATTGAGGGATTAAGCATTTCGACACATAACAATATTTCTTTCGCAAAAGGTTCTGATAAAGAGTGGACATTATTGTTGCGAGGTGACGACAGCTCTTTCCTTACCCTATACAATGCTATTGGCGCTACCGTAACACTAACCGAACGGTTTGGCATCAATGGTGAAATCGGAAATGTTTTTTCAAAAACCGACCGTGGCGGTACTGGGGACATTGATTATGACACATTCTGGGGACAGCTCAAACTCATCACCGCGGTAACGGAAAACGCCGAATTTACGGTGGGAGTCAGGGTTGATTATATCACCCAAAACGATGTCGATGACAGTACGGTCTTTAGCGTACCCGTCGGCATAAAGGTTTCATTTTAGAGAATCCTTCCTGGGACGCAGGATTTAAGAGCTTTCTTCATTGTCCCCCGTGGAGGTATCTGGTTCTTACGTCGTAAGCGGCCAGATACCTCCACACCTTTAGAAGGGACAAGAAACGGTAACGCAGGGGGACCTGAGACCATTTGTGCCTTACCAAACATTTTGAGGGGCCAGTTGCTTCGGCATACATGCCGCGATAGTGGGCCCTGAACCCAGGTAAAACGAATGTTGTGGCAGGCAACAGGGGTGTAACCTTTAGTAATGGTGAGGGATGTTTCTTTCAGGCAAGCTCCTGCCGCTTTTGCAAAACAGGAGCTTCTTTTTTCTTGCTTCGGGGAACTATGCTGTGGTATGCTTCCCTTATTATGCTTATAGAAACACCTATATCCCAGGACCCCGAAAACATACGGAACAGGGGAGTACAGGAAGCAAAGGACGCTATGGTCCAGTATATTACCAGCTTAAAACTAACGGAAAAACAGTATGCAGAACTGGGGGAGAATTTAGCAAAATGGACCTCCCGGATAGACTTGGCCCGTTCCCGAGGAGTTCATGACTTGGCCAAAGAAGCGGAAATGGAAGTAGAACGCATAACCCTCAAGTATACGGAACTGGAGCAGGAAATTACCGCCCTAAAAGCGCACATTGAAACCCTCCGGCAACAGCTTCCTGCGCTTGCAGCACAGGAGAGAACCATTGATCCGGATCTGCTGGAACAAGAACTCCTCATTGTCACAGGGCACCTACCGGGGGAACAGGCTGAGGCGGAACGGGCTTTACACAGTATGGAAAAAGATACCGCTGCTACTGCTGCCCTGAAGGCATTGAAAGCAAAAATGAACCTGGGCTGAAAGGGGCCTATGCTCTGGAACGGTTTTTCCCTCAGGAACATTGTACCCTCCTGACCCCCAAAAACCGGTTAAAGGCTTTGATATCAAGGTTCGACTCACCTATTCCCTTTTAGGCAGTGTATTTATACAACCCAGGGAGTTCTCCAGGCCTGCCAAAGAATGCCCCGCGGCCGCAGGCCGCAAACACTCTTTGGCAGGATTCCCTATGCCACAGCAGCTTTACACAATTCAAGAACCAGGGATTTAAAATAATGCAGACTAATCGGCATAAGCTCCACGGGAACTTGGGTGTATTCAAAAAATTCAAAGAGTTCTTCATCGGAAATGGTAAAGATACCGGTATCAAGCACGACAATCTTCTCGCAAGAGCCAAAGTTGATTCGGGCATCCGTGGAATCCCAGCCATGTCCCTGCTGGTATATTTCTTTCCATAATCTTAAACCTCCCATAGTGAGATAATATATATTCCCTGACGCATCACTCAGTTTTTTCTTTTCAGGGCTTAATAATATCTCCACACAATTAGCCGCTTTAGGGTAAACCGCACCGAATTTTTCGGTTATTCGCGGCCATTCGGTATGGCACATACCCCCATAGAGTAGTACGGTCTTATCATGGTGACGGGACTCCAGGTGTTCGGTTACGGATTTTTCCAATATATCGGCCTTCACATCCAAAGCAGGGGATAAAAAATCAAGGCGCATATCCTGGCCGCCTAAGGCTTCCTTGATTTCAGGCAGTATGTTCTCCAGTTCAAACCGAAAAATACCGCAGGATAGGAGCGATAAAGACACGGGTTACTCCTTAGATAAGCCTATCCGCTTGGGCTGCGGTAAAAACGAGCTGTGTATCCCGTACTGCCGCGGTTCCCCGCAATCGAAATCCCTGAGGCCCCTCGACCACGGTGGATCCCACAATCCAGGCCTGGTTGTTTTGCAAGAGGTTTTTCTGGGTTTGTTCCATTTTGTAAATACCCAAAATAACCTGATCTCCGGAAATTTCCCCTTTCCCGGCAATAATAGGATGGGGCGTTCCATCCGCATTGACGGTAACCAAGGTGAGAAATGCCGAACCTTCAATAACCTGCTTCACTGTTTCATTGATAACCATATACATCTCCCTAGATATTTATTTAATAGTAAGTATTATATTACTATCTAGTAGTAGAATACTCCTCATGCGCCAGCATGTCAATACAAAAATAGGTTTTAAGGGAAATTATTGCAAAACCTCAAGTTTTAAATCGCAACATACGATTTAAGGGAAAAAGCGGTCTAGCCCACTTTTTCGGAAGCCGGTCTCATCGATGAGACCATTATATTTTACGAATCAAGACCCCAGATTTTTAAATACCGGAGACCTGGCGTATATAGCTTGATGTTTGCAGGGAAGCAGTTTAAAGTAACTAGGTATGGAAAATATGAGCGGGCGAGAAGGGGTTAACGGTCACTGTAATCAAAAAAACTGCCCCCAATGCCCCTGTTTAGCCGCTTGTCCTCTGCAAAAGACCATGAGCGTCATTGGCGGCAAATGGAAAGGGCCGATTCTTTGTGCCTTATATCAAGACGGCGCCACCCGTTACAACGAATTAAAACGTAAGATTCGGGGCATTACCAATACGATGCTGGCCAGTTCTCTGAAGGAATTGGAAGCCTGTGGACTCATCCAGAGAACCCAATACCCGGAAATGCCGGTTCGGGTAGAATATACCCTGACCAGTGCCTGTGATGACTTGCTGCCTGTTTTAAACCAACTCGCCCGCTGGGGTATACGGCTATTCCAGTCATAAGGGGATACTAACCGTATGGCAGTATAGGGTGCCGAAAGGTCTCCTGCATCTCTGCGAGAGCGGTTCCGTTTACCCCATCAAGACAGCAGTCCAGGAGCAGGAAGCCGGGGGAAGAACCGATCCGTTCTATTCATAGAGCTTCCCCTGGATCCGGATTTCTCCGTAAAGCCTGAGTGTATCTCCCCCGCCGCTCCACCTCAAGCGCTTGAGGTGGAGCTCCATACCAGTACAGCGTGAAACCGCTTCCAGAATCACCTTTATCCAAAACCTTCCTGTCCCGGTAAGGAGATAAGCCTTCTCAGAGCATTCAGGCCCCTGGTATCGTGTCAGGGTAGCGGTAATCCGGTACTGGGTAATACCACCCGTCTCAGTGGTTTCCGAGCCGGTAGTCCTGATGAAGGGACCGGGATAGTGAGGCGTTGGGGAAGCAGGAAGGATACGCGAGCAAGGACGTGCAGGCGGTGAGGGAGCGGCTAGAGAAGGGGGAAGGGGCGGTGGAAGGGGAACATACCAAAAGACTACAGCAGGCCCTGAAAGGGGTGAAGGAAGAGGAGCTGCCGAGGGACGGGAGGTATGAAACGGCGAAGGGGATAGGGGGGAAAGGGAACCGCTTTTCGAAGACGGATCGTTCATGAGGATGCAGGAAGAAGCTATGGGCACGGGGCAGGTGCAACCCGGCTACAGGGTGCCCAGCGGAAGGGAGCAGGGATTGGTGCGTGGGTATGCTCTAGTTCCCCAGCCTGCGGCGCACCCACAAGTCGCATGAAATTTGCTGTTTCACAACACCACCGATTGATAAATCATGGGCAAAAACTTACTCTTTGTTGATACGGACAACAACACCCGGAATATTGCGGTAGAACATATTTTGGGGAACATTCACCGCGTTAATCAGAGAAACAAGGTTTTCAATCGGCAGAGGCATATCATCCAGGAACCAGTCCAGAAAAACCCGGCGGCATCCGGTAATTTGGTAACAAAGTTTATAACGGCATATTCTATATTCCTCTTTGGAAAGAGATTTTTTTAAGGGTTTTAATAAATCAGGGGCAATTTCCTGCATTCCCCGTAAAATATGGTTTGCAATACCATGCACGGACAGTATCTTTTTTAATTCCTTGCGGCGCTTGATTGTGTAATTGTAGTTGAACGTAAGGACAATCTGATAGTACTTCTTTGACCCCTCGCTTTTCTCAATGCCCGATAAATCATCGGTATTTCTGGCACACTCAAAAATGACTTCATTCTTATCCTTGAAATTACGATAAAAAGTTTGCCGGGCAATACCTGCCTTCTCCACGATGTCCGAAACGGTTATTTTGTCATAAGGCTTTTCGTCCATCAGTATCATAAGCGCCTCGAAAATCCAACCTTTGGTTCGCTGGACTTGCCGGTTATTGGAAGTTGATTTTTGCAACATATGCCCCCTTTTGTCTAAAGTTATACAGGTTTCGCTCTTTGTCCATTTTGAAGCCCCAATTCTTGACTCTCATTATCCCATCATAATACAATCGTCTCATCTTATGCAAGTATATCTTGCTGGAAATTGTGGAGGAAGTTTATGAAGAATAGAATAAAATTATCGCTTAACCTTACGACCGTGATTGTCATGGGCTTACTGCTTGCAATCCTGCCGGCTTCCTGTGCCAGCACGGGAAATTTCATGCCCCTTGCTTCGGGCGAGAAGGTCATCGGAACGGTTCAGGCAAGTTTTACCGTGTATAATTCGCTAAACGCCAACAGGGGCGTGATCAACACCCATGCCTACATCAAATTATTTGAGGCGGCCCAGAAGAAGTATAGCGGAGATACCCTTATTGATATTCGGGATATAGTTTGGGTTGCCGTTAAAGATGTTGTTACTTTGGTGGACACAACATATTCCGCCACCGGAAAAGTTGTCCAGGTTCAGTGAAATATGTTGTATTTAGTTTCGTGATTCTGCTTGCACTATTGCTTGCAAGTGATTAATACATTGGAGGTTTCAAATGGTAAAGAGTTTTTTTGTTAAAGCAGTCGGTGTCTTGATGGTTTTGGTTCTGTTTGGGAGTTGTGCCGGTACAACAACGATGAGGGTAAACGCAACCGATCCTAATGGAAGGCTGATTGACAATGCAACCGTGCTGGTCAATGGTGAAAATATTGGACAAACGCCAAACGCCAGTGTTGAAGTTTCTAACTTTGTGGGTACAGAGGCGGAAATAACGGTATCAAAGGAAGGTTACTATCCTACGAGAACAGAAGCTGTTCATAAAGTTAAGCCTAAAAATATAATTTTAGGCTCTTTGCTTAATGTTTTTGCATTTTTATGGGTAGTTGGTCCTAAGGCACAACAGAATGTAGTATTGACACCTGTAGCAACGGCAGGGCAATAAAACGTTGAAGATTGGAGACAAATCCCCAGAGATTGGCTTCAACCCCCTAGGGATTGACTTTTAATCCCCAGGGATTGAACATGAAACCCTGGGGATGGGACTTGAATATCTAGGGATCAGACTTAAAAAAGACGGCGGAAAGCCACAAAGGAAGGTTTTATATGGCAGACTGGTATCCCAATTCACGGGACGAACAGCTTCACATGGTAAAAACATGGAACACGGTATTCGTAGCGAGAGGGCAGGAGTGGGGCATCCCCCCTGCCCATATCACCCAACTGGTAACCGACGCTCAGGCGGCGGAGGCCATTTTGGACAAGGTGAAAAGCGGGGAACGCACCGCCGCCGAGGTTGTCCAATGTAACATGATTTTCAAGGATATGGAGACCGAGGCTCGTTTCGTAAAGAAACATTATCTCTTGACGCCGCCTCTCACATTGGCGGATTTCCCGCTCTTACTTTTACCTCTGCCGGATGAGATACATACCCCGGTAGGGCCGCCCACGGGTCAGCAGTCTTTGACTGTAACTTATCCCGGCGGCCCCCATCTGCTGATGGTTCATCTTGCGCCCCTTCCCGGCACGGAACCGGTGAGTTCCTACGGAACTCATTACAGCCGGGGCGATTATGGCTACGCCCTGTACCGAGGTATCATGCCGCAGGGCGGGGCAACACTGGAACAGGCCGCCGGCGTGAAGCGCTATCTGATGAAGGAGCCGCTTTCCGGCGATGAACTCTTGCATTACCGTTTCACCCGCCGGAAAAAAGAAGCGGTGGATTTTGATGCCGGTGAATCGGGTATGACGGCTTACTTCTGCGCCCGTTATGAAAACCAAAAAGGCCAATATGGGGCATGGGGGCCGGTAGTGTCGGCTGTCATTCCGTAAAGATAGGATATTTGTGTGGAATTTGCGAAATTATTTTTAATGATGGTTGGAACGCTCGTCTCGATATCCGCGTTCTCTTTTACGATATACCAATACCGGCGTAAAAAGGGCGAACAATTCACGGCGCTTCAATCGGGCATCAATATTGATGAAGAAAAGGAAAAATTGACCAAGGAATTAGCGGAACAATATTCTCAAAACATAATAACTATGGAAGAATATGAACATATGTTGAATTATATCAATAAAATAGAAACAAAAAAAGCATTACATAGGATTGGGAAAATAATGGAAAAAAGCGGCAATAAGAATGATGAAATAAAAACAAGCAAACCAAATGAGAAACATTTAAGGAAAGAAAACGGGTTGGGCGAAAAAATAAAAGGATACATTAAAAAAGAAATTGAATTAGCGGAAAAAATAAGGCAAAAGTATTTGGACATATAAAAATATTGGAAAATAGAGTGAATTAGGAAAGAGAATAACTGAAGAAACATGAAAGGCGATAAAATGGTAAAATATAAAAAGATATTTTCTATTTTTTACATTTCTTTTTTACTGTCTTCCTGCGCTCTGGTAAAAGCCGTCTACCTTGGGCCTGAAGACTTTTCGCAAAAAGCAGCCCCGCAGTTTGCCGCCGAATCATACAATGCCGAAAACATAAACGGCGTTTTTCCCGATGCGGTGTATATCAAAACCAGAACCCAGACCTTCAATTTGTATCATTATTATATTATTAGCGATGGGCGGATTTGGTACAAAAGTATTGACGATGCAAAGGAACCCGTATCATGGACTCTTTTTGATGAAACAGGGGTCCCCCATAATTCCCGGAAACAGGGCTTTACAAAAACCGAAAGAATAACGGAACTGTCCGCCGACGCGGATGAATTGGTAGCGCTCTCCGAAGAAGGTAATTTTTACCGCTATTGTTTTGATAAAATCATAGCGCGTAAAACCGGAGTCTGGCTTGACAGGCAGGGCTGGCCGGACGAGGAACATCTTCGTCTTGACCGGCGCACCGCCGCCAATCTGTCCTGGGCTTTGGGAAAACGCAACGATCACGTGCTTTATTATGAAGACGCTTTTGGTAATCAACACCACAACGGCACTATGGAAATTGCTACAACATATATGCTTTTGGAGGATGGACAGGAAATATGTTACGCCGACACCGGTTTACCCACCGATTTTTCCCGCAATTATATCGGCCCTGAGCGGGGAGCTTTTAAGGCGGTTGCTCTTTCGGCAAGCGCGTCGACCATGTTTGTCATCAATACAACGGGAGAAATGTATACCCGCCTTGCGGATTTTGACACCACGGGCAGCGATCCTATGTTTTTCAAGTATACCTATATTCCGTACCAATCGGATTTGGAAGGCGCTGATTATTTTTCCAATCTTACTGAATGGGCGCTTCCGGCGGAGGATTGGAGGCCCCAGCCCCGTATTCCCCTTTCAGGTCTCGCCGCCATTACCCGCCATATTACCATTCTGCAAAACGGGCAGGGCAACGGCGCGCGGGAACTGCGCGTAGCAGGCTTAAATGCGGAGGGCGATACCGGCTATTGGACAAAGGCAATTTTTGATGATGTGTGGGAATTCAAAACAGCGCCGCTTTATTTTGAAACCGGCGCAATGCTGCCGCAGGCTTCCCATGAAAACACACAGGGGGCGCGGGGGAGCAGCCTGGACAAGTATTATAGCGGCTCGTGGTGGAATGAAGCCGAGGAAGAAAACCTCTGGCAATATGAAATTCCTAATTTTAATCTTCTTGAAGGCGGCTGCGATCTCCGTATTATAGGAAACGGCGAAATATGCGTATTAAAACTATATCCTGTGGAACTCTGGACATATCTCAAGCGGGATTATCTGCCCGGAAGAACAGGCTCTCCAAAATTATTCATGACAACCCTTGTTATTCCCGATGACGCTTTTACCGGACTTTCCGAAGAATTTGCCGGCGCCCTTAATGAAAAATTCAAGGACAAGAACAAAGTCTTTTTTCGTTATGTTATAGCCGCCTCGGAAAATTATATTTTTCTGTGGGATACTAAAGAAAAAGGATCCGTTTTATTTCTTACGGATGGAACCATTTCAACCAAGTATCCCGAATTTGACCGCAACCTCTATGTTCAGAGATTTGAAGAACTGCGGCGTTACCATTCGATAGAATTTATTGCGGGTGATGATCCAGCGTCGGAAGAGTTACAACAAAAAATTGACTTGAACAGCGCTTTACGAAAAGAATTAAAACATCAAATCCGTCTTTTGAAGTGGTCTCGGCTTACCTCGTCTGAGATAAACTTTGATTTTATTCCCGCATTTTATACTATCCGCCTTAGTCCGCTTCGTTATGTTGACGTTCCAAAATTGCGTACCATTACCAGCTATGGGGAACAGATCGTTTTGATTAACAGCGCATATAATAATACTATTTCAAATATCCGCATCAAACATATTGAGAATATCATAGCGGATATAGAGGATAGGATTCGTTGTTATAGGAAACTCAAAAACTCCTAACGCCTTTTTAAGGTACTAAAAACAAAAAGTGGGGACAGTTGCTTCGCAACAGACCCCGCCGAATTTAAAAAAAGAAGCATTGATCCCCCGATGTGCGCCCTCCTTGGCGCACATCGGTTTGCTCATGGGGCAAAAGATTTTTGAAAATCATTGTATAATAATGGTGTGGAAAATTTACTGTAAAATATTTTAAATAATTATTAGTAAAAATATATGGAATAATAATTATAAAAATAATAGGATAAAAATAATGGAGTACGGGGTCACTGCACATAACAGGACTGTATATGCTCGGGCGCAGTAGCGCCCTCGGGCTACGAAAAACCGCAGTCG
>JAIRMP010000276.1 GCA_031258615.1 Spirochaetaceae bacterium
GGCCTCTGCTACCAGGGTTTCAGTGGCGGTCTCGGCTGGGCGGGTCTGTCCGTCGCCCTGCTCGCCCGGAGCCGCTTCCTCGCGATCATCCCGGCATCCCTGTTTTACGCCGCGCTCAAGGCCGGTCTGGATCAAACCCTGCTTTCCTCGGCGGTGAGTTTCGAGGCTCCTGCCTGATTCAAGCCCTCATACTGATAATCGCCTCAGTACGCCCCGCCAGCGGGTTTAAAGGCGCTCCGCGCTAGCACCCCGAAAGCAAATCTCGGCTCTGCGTTCAGCGTGAAAGGGGCATCTGGCATACGCGGCTGATAGGAGGGGTTACGCATTGCGCTCAATACAATATGGGCGCAGCCCCGCGCTTTGCGCGGGGTTGGGCTTTGCGGGGCTACGCTATCGCTCCGGTCGCGCCTGCGGCGCGACTGCTTCGCACCCCTCCAATCCCTTGCGCAGTTATCGATTGTCCCCGCGTGTGGGTTGCGCCGCCGGCGCAACCGCACAGCGGCAGGCCGTTGGCCTGTCTTGCGCTTGGTCAGCCACTCGCTCGGCAGACTTGCAAAGCCGCCGGGCGGCTCATTATTCATTATTCACTGTTCACTGCCGCCGCTCGGATACTTGCCCGGCAGACTCGACCGCCGCCCCTGCCTGTAGCTGACCCCAGCTCTTTAGCCGCCGTTTTTATTCGCAAGCGGGGCGTATGCCCCGCAATTTATAAATTACTTTACAGAACGAGCCTGTCAAACCAGCTTCGCTGGTTTGACAGGCTCATGGTTAGCTCTCCTCGCTTTACCATTTCCATTACTTTTCCCATTAGCAATTCTTTTTGCCCCATTGGTAATCTCCCGGTCATACCTTCCTCCTGCCGTCATTTTACCAAAGAGGTCATTTTTATTGCGGTTCAACATTTGCTTGGCGGAGGGAAAATAGTGAGGAGTGAGGTAAGAAAATATAAAAGGGGGAAGTCCCCCCATATGCGTATACTTAACAAGAGAAATGTCCGCAGATTTCACAGATTAACGCTGATTATAGCCTTTTTAATCTGTGAAAATCAGCGTTAAGAGGACTTTTCCCAAAAGTAAACGCATATGGGAAGCCCCCCCCCCCCCCCCCCAATTTGGGGCCTAAGCCTGGCCGCACGTTAATCAAAATACATCAACGAAGCCTGAAAACCCATACGGAAGCCGCTTTGTTCGGCAATATCAACATATAAAAGACATGACCAGTTCTCGTTGCCGAACCAGTTGTGTTTCCTAAAGCCAAAACGCCAAAAGGTTTGAGTCATTACCGTTGACTCGTAGGTCGCCTCGTCATAGGTATTATCCCCCATATTACTGTAGCTTCCATAACCTGCGGCAAGGCCCCAGCCGGGATCCCAGTTGTCGATAAAAAATAGATCGGCCATGCCTAAAATAGAGGCGCTCAGGTTCATAGACGAGATTAACCATGACGCGACCGCCACCTCACCCTGAATATTTAATCCCAGATGTTCACCTCTAAAAGACAAGCCCAAATTAAAGAAAGCGCCGAGATCAATCATATCGCCGCCAACTTCAAAAAAGCCCCCAAGTCCGAAAAAGCCCCCCATCTCAGGCTCGTCCCAGTTCGATTCCGTGTCCGCCTGTGTTTCAGCATCGCTGATCTGCCGGCGCAAACTTTCTTGTTTCTGCTTTTCCTGCTCCAACTGTTTTTCCAGCGCCTCCCGGTTGCGCTGTTCCTGTCCAAGCTGGGTCTCTAGCTCTTTAAGCCTGTCCTGATCCTTGATTTCCTGCTCGGTGTACCACTTGCCGGAACGGTACGTGTAGGTTCCGGCAACGCTCCCCCGCCCCTCGTAGTACGGCTGAAATTCAAGGCCGATGGCGCTTGGATCAAGGTTCACATTCCGGCCTATTTTGATGACAGTTATGTTGTTACCGGCAAAGGCTTCCTCGCCAACGCCGACATCGCCGGGCAGTGTAAGACTTGTGATACGGTTTCCCTTGAATGCCCCATCGCCCACCTCCCTTACCCCCTCCGGCAGGACAAGCTGGGTCAGGCGGTTGTTGGCAAAGGCTCTGTTACCAATAGTCGTCAGTCCACCGCTGCCCGAAGCAAAGGTGAGCGAGGTCAGGGCCGGCTCGCCGGAAACGGACGGATTGAATGCGTCGTCTCCGATAATGTTTAAAACGTCTCCTTTCAGCCTTTCGGGGAGACGAACGGTTGACTGCTTGCCGGAGTATTTCGTAATGGTAACACTCGGAATACCGCCGGTACCTTCCTTCGTGAATTCAAAACCGTTTTCGGAGTCGGCAAACAGAAAGTTCACCGCTGTCAGGCACATTAATGTTATCAGTATTTTCTTTGACATATAAACTTTCCGCCTCGCTAGAATTTAATCTCAATGCCGCCGTTTACCGAAAGGGCTGCACCCAATTCAGGCGCATACAAACTACCGAAGCCAAACCCAACCGTAACGCCGAAATTTTCATTGCCCAGCCTGAAACCCAACTCTACCTGTTGGTCAGGGTCGTCATCTTCCGCTGTTTCCCAATGAGAATCGTATTTTGTGTAAAAATAACGGTCGCCGTTATTCAGAAACCTTACTTCCGCGCAAAAATAGTAACCGCCGGACGAATAGATGTCATGCATATACCCGTAAAAATTATCGCTGTTATACAGCAGCGAAGCGTTAAGCGATACCGATTCCAGCGGCAACGAAAAGGAGGTTTTATGCCTGTAATAAATGTTGTTTCCCGGCAAATAAGAAACCGGCAGAGCGAAAGCGAAACTGAGTCCGTAAAGGCCGCCCAAAGATGTTTTAAATGCGGCCTCCGGTACGGCCAGACCCGTGATCTCAGGATCGTTCCAGTCTATTTCATCGTAGAATCCTACGCTGTTATAGTTGCCAAACAAGAGTTGCAGATGACTGTCATGGAAAACATAGAGATCAACGGCGGGAAGATTGTGCTCAAAGCCCTCACGGAGGACGACGGCTCTCGCTTCAACCGCCGGTTCTTTTTCTCCGAGTGTACCGCTGCCACCGTCCTCCTCCTCTAGGCCATCGTCCGGGTACTTGTTGCCGGCCCAGATGATGGCGAAGGCGTCCATCGAAAAACCAAGCGTATGGCGTCCGGCATTAAAACCGGCTTTAGGCTTAAACTCGAATCCCGGATCGTAGTTTTCTTTGTCGGAAAAAACGTATGGCAAAAAATCTACGCCCAAATAAGCGCCCGCCTCTTTATAATAGCCGGACGCAGGTTTTACCGGTAGTTTACGGCGTTTTTTTGCGGCGGCCAGGTCCTTTTCAAGTCTGGCTGTACGACTCTTTGCATCGTCCAATTCACTTTCAAGCTTCTTCGTGTTCCGTTGCGCCTCGGCAAGCTGGTTTTCCAGATCACGTATTTCCGTACTCTGCGCTGGAAGAAGGGCGGCGGCGCAAACCGCAAGCAGCAGGACAAGGACCGCCCTCTTTTTGTTGTTGTGCGTTTTCACCGTTTCTCCTGTTTTACCGGACGCACGACACGGAAGCCCACATCGTTATCCTTGCCGTTAGGAGGGTCCCCGCCGCGCCATGCGGAACGCAGTTCGGCGACATTGCCGGCGGAATTAAACCCGCCGCCCCGCGTCATCCTCAACTGGCCGGTTGCCGGGCCTGCGGGATCCACGCTGCTTTCACTGCTGTAGGGGCCTTCCCAGTCCCAGCACCATTCCCACACGTTTCCGCCCATGTCGTACAGCCCAAACGAGTTCGGCGCGTACGAACCAACGTTGCTTGGTCGGCCGGTATCATAGTTGGCGGTGCTGCGGTTAATCGAATTACCTGAGGGGTAGGGGGAGGAACTGCCGGCACGGTACGCATACTCCCATTCCGCCTCCGTGGGCAGGCGGTAGCCGTCCGCTTCCCGGTTCCAGATGACCCTGGTTCCCCTTATGGTGTACGCTTCGGCAAGGTTTTCTTTCCTGCTTCGGGCGTTGCAGTAGTTAATCGCGTCCTGCCACGTTACATTTACCACAGGCAAACGGTCTCCGCCTCTGCCGCCTGAGGAGCCGCCCATGACGGCGGCATAGCCAGCCTGGGTAATCTCTTGGCTTCCCATGTAAAAACTGCCTAACGTTACGGTATGCTGCCTCTCCCTTTCGGCATCCCGGCCCTGTTCGGAATCCGGACTCCCCATTTTGAAGGTTCCGCCCCTGATAAGCACAAAGCCGGGATAGTACGCAGGCCCGTTTTCAAACGAAACGGCGGCGCTTGACTTGTTGCCTATGTTTACCCTGCGGCTCTCGGTCCGTAAATCGTCATACTCCATCGTTACCATATAGCTGCCCACGTCAAGTTTGCGCGTAATGGTTCCGTTTGCGGAAATGGGAATCGGGCGCTCGCCGGTCTCCTTGATCGAAACAAGCCCCCGTGCGGAACTCCTTATCGTAAGCGTCCCCGGTTCGGCGACTTCATACTCAAAATTGAGGGAAGCCAGCTCGCGGTTGTAAACTTGTACGGGCAGGGTCTCGCTATTACTGTCCTCGTACAGCACGGAAACCTCGTATTCTCCTTCTTTCAGCTCATATTCAAGCGAAGCGCCGGCATTAACTGGGGCAGGTTCATCAGGTCTGCCCATTATCATCACTTTGCCCGGACTCTTCACCGAAACTATCAGCTTTCCCGGTTCAAGAAAACGGTCTACAATTCTAAAATCCTCATCCGGAATCAGAGTCAGCGGTTCTTGCCGCAGCACCTGTTCCCGTGTACTCTCCGCGTCCGAAATGATTGCCCTCGTTTTTCCAGTGATGATTCTTTCCAGCTTATTTGGCACATCGCTGCGGATATGGTTGGCAATAGCGGCGGCGCTGATATAACGATCCTCTTTACCGGCGGCTTCCCGGCCCAGACCCTCAAGCAGCGAAGCGGTAAACACGCCGTGTTCCAGCCCCTCCGCTTCATAGGCGGACTGATCTCCCGCCGCGGCTACCATTATGGCCCGCTGCCCAAGCTCTTTCAGCATCAGCCCAAACTCGGATTCCATCTCAAGTATTGCGCCGGAACGGCACGTATCAAGTATGATCAGCGTATTTTTTGCAGGAATTTTAAGGATATTTCCTATAATGTCATGCCGTGCGATATTTCTTTCCTCGCTGCCTTTCGAATAATCGTAAGGGACGATGTAAAAATTGCCGTTTTTGTCCTTATCGCCGTGTCCCACATAGCAGAATACAAATGAGTCCTGTTCCTCGACACCCTTCTGAATCTGGTCAAAAATCCCTTCAAAACCGACTCTTGTTACTTCCTCATCGTAAAGGTGGTATGTTTCAACAGCTTCGTAGAGCGCCCCTTTTTCCTGCTCGCCGAACAGCGCGCCTAACGCCTCCGCATCCTTTTTTGAATAGTTAAGATTCAATTTGGGATTCTTGTAGTTATCAATGCCGGAAGCAAGTATATGGAGTACCGGACCCCGTTCCCCCGGAAGCGGAATTCGCCCGGAAACAACATCAATGCTGGCCGGAAGCGTTTTTGGGCCGTTGTCCTGATTGAACACGTATATATCGATCCTGTTTACAACGCTGTCCTTGAGTCTAACGGGCAGCGCCGCCTCGTAAGTGTTCTTTCCGCCCTCCTTGTACGGCCCCTTCGTAACCACACTTTCAAGCGACAGAAGCCCATCCAATTTGCCGTTCTTGTGAACGGCAATTGTGCCTATGCCGCCCTTGTTTTCCCGAATCTTTACAAGCACCGGCACCTCTTTTTCGTTTGTTGTCATGCCGTTTTGAGTAAGTATTTCCAGTTCGGGAAGGCCCCTGGCATTTTTTATTTCCTTGTCCATGGCGGCTTTTTCGCCCCTGTCCAATTTTCCCTCTATTGATTTTGCGATCTTGTCGGGGCGGAAAAAGCGCTCCGAAAACTGAAGCAGCGAGAACGAATTCCCGCCGTCCCGAATCAGGTACAGCGAGCTTCCCCGCGCCGATGAATTGAAGTACAACTCCGGCACTATGCATATCCACTCGCGCTCTTCCTCAAAAAAGATGACGTAACGCGCCAGTTCCACGCCCTTTGGAAGCGCCCAAAGACGTGTAACGCCGTCCTCGCCGCCGGAAAGCAGTTTTGAATGACCGCTGTCCAGCGCCAACGCCCGCTCGTTGCCCGAACCGGCCAGCGAGACGACCGCCTTCCCGTCCGGTATGCTCCAGACTTTGATTTCGCCGTTCATGCCGACCGCGGCCCCCTCTTTGCCGTCATCGCTTATCGCAAGGCCGGCAAGGTCCGAAACGGGGGCGGGATAACGGGATAGCTCCGCGCCGTCCGGG